>JALOBU010000002.1 GCA_023228145.1 Bacteroidales bacterium
TGCCAGCGTTGTGCTAAAGGATTTGGCAAGCAATGAAACTATCAATGTAAGAACTAATTCATACGGAGAAGTGCTTTTGCCTCTTGATCATAAAAGCATTGGCGATAGTTTACGTTATCAACTTAATATAAGTAAAGAAGGTTATAAAACCAAAGAAACCGTAAATAAAAATGTTACCCTTCCAGGAGAGAATCTATTCAGCGAATCACTTGAAAAGATTGAAGTATTTCCTGAGATAGTAAAGGTAATTGAAATAAACTCGATATTTTTTGATTTTGACAAATACAATATCCGACCCGATGCGGCCATTGAATTGGACAAAATTGTAAAAATTATGAATGAATATCCGAACATGGTAATCGAGTGCGGCTCACACACCGATTGTCGCGGAAGTTATGATTATAATATTAAATTATCTAAAAAAAGAGCTCAATCAACAGCAAATTATATTAAACAAAGAATTACAAATCCAAATAGAGTATCTGAAAATAGTTATGGAGAATCAAAACTTATAAATAATTGTGATTGTGAGAATAATAAAATATCTAGTTGTAATGAAAAAGAACATCAGCTGAACCGGCGTACAGATTTCTTTAATATTCATTTTGTTGTGGGTAAAGACACGATAAATCCATTAAGTTTGGGAATAAAAATAATAAATAACTCCCCGTTATCAATTGAAATGGATAATAAATGAGAAATATTATATCAAAACAACAAGCATGAATTCAGCAACAATGGTGACGTTTTATTCCATGTCCAAATATCATCAGGAAGCAGCATGCTGCCCCTTAATGGCTATTCTTTTAAGGGATTAAAAATATTTTTATGTATAAACATAACGGACTCTACAAATACACATGAGGAAAAACCAACGATTATAATGAAGCACAAATTATTAAAAAACAATTACACAGCCGTGGATTTATAGACGCATTTATTGTTCCTTTTTATAAAAACAAAATAATAGGTATTCTTTAAGCAAAAAAAAATTCAACACAATTAGTCCTAAATCATTTCTGTTAGTATAATTTTACCAATCCTTTTAATACTGTTTCTTTTCAACTTTCACTTGAAGATTGTTTAGCATCTGGAGTTTCCTCAAAATTTAATCTGGGAATAAAGATAGTTGAAAAGTGTCGTATTTATGTCCAATTCGTGATTTAAACTGGTTGGGGCCGGCCCTGGAATGTTTTAGTAGTTCAAATATACCGTCAGCCATAGCGTAATTAAAGAAAGTTGGCACGCCAAATATCCTTTTTGAAAGGAAAAATATTTTTTGTACCATTACTTTTAATTTCAGCGGTACAAGGGTTCAGATATTGTAAGTTCCGGAGGATTATCCGAAACTTATTGCATCATCGCAATACTGGCAACACTAATTTTTTTCATCCTAGGAATTGTAAGATTTAAGAGAATGGATGTACTGATATAAAACGCGGTCAACTCAGATGCAAAACCAGAATTGATTCCCCTCAAAAATAAACTGCAGCTTAGGGTTATTAATTCGAAGTTCCAAAGCAATACACATCATAAATTTCAAAAATATGAATCGTTGTATCTATTTTGTATTTTATCTTCAGTTCATCAAGAAGCGGATTCTTACCAAAAGCAAAGTCGGTGCCGCAATCAAGATACACTACTTTCCTGTCTGTTAAATTTATGTTCTGAATCTCATTTAGGCCTCTTACAGGATAAATTTCTTCGCTGTTAAGCAGTTTCACGGTATTGTTATAATCCCTGAAATATGAAATGTTGTAGTAATAAGTGAACTCCCTGAAAGCATAATCGGGGGAAATAAATTCCCAAAAAATTCCATTCTTTGGTTCAATAAAAAATTTGTATTTTTACAATTTTTACAGAGATTTGGAACAAATTTGAAATAGAGAATTTAATAACACTTATAAACATAAGAAACTTACAATCAAAATTTATAAACTATGAAAACAAAAAAATTTTGTTTAACCTTATTGGGTGTAATCTTCCAAATAAATTTATTACAGGCGACACCCACAATTTCAAATGTTATTGCTTACCCAGCCAATAATGTCTACTTGTATGATAAATTTGAAATAACTTTTACAATGAATAATTATTTATTACCACATGATCCTGATGTAATTAATTCATATGGTGAGTTTTGGTCGCCAAGTGGAAAATATTACAAAGTATATGCATTTTATTATAAGGGTTATACAAAAACAGATTCAATTTGTTCTTGTGCTTATCCTGATAATTGTTATCCATGTGAAATACTTACAGAAAATGGAACTAATAATTGGAAAATCAGATTTACACCAAATGAGGCAGGAAACTGGTTATATAGAATTGTTGCAACTGATGCTTCCGGAAGTATTACTTATCCATCATCAAATTTCCGTTGCATACCATCAGCATACCCAGGTTTTATAGAAAAAGCAAATAATAAATTTTTGCATAGAACAACAGGAGAATTCTTTTTTCCTGTTGGACAAAATGTGGTATCGTATGGCACACCAACACCAACAGTTTATCCTTTCACTCTAACATTTGGAACAAACGAATATAAATATTATATTGACAATGCTGCGATTAATAATTCAAATTTCATTAGGATATGGTTGGATAACTACCCCGGAATGGCATTGGTTGGTAAGGATCTTACCACACAAGAATTTTACTTTGACTTATATAATCAGAAAGACGCATATCAACTGGATTTGATAATTAATTATGCGAAAACAAAAGGTGTCAATATTATGCTGTGTCTTTTTAATGTAGGATCGTGGGGTGATGGCAATCCATATACAGATTATAATCACTGGACTGACGAAAATGCATTCAATTTACATAATAATTATAATAGTCCTATTTCAAACCCCTATCAATTTTTTTCAAATGCCACAGCAATTGATAAAACAAAAAACCTTTTAAAATATATAGTGTCAAGATGGGGGTATGCCACAAATATTGTTGCCTGGGAATTATGGAATGAATTTAATGAATTTGTTAATGCTAATAGTTACCTTTATGAAGCACCTCCTCCCACTTTTGAAACTGACTTACTAAATTGGCATGATATGATGTACAAATATATTAAAAGCATTGACCCCTATAAGCATTTGATAACAACATCTGTTTCCGGAGGATTAACAACTTCAAACCAATCAATATTTTCTGCTATGGATTTTACACAGTCACATGTGTATAAGGATCCTGTTGATAGTAATAACTATTGGGATGACTTTCAGAACGACTTCTATGAACAAACTTTTCAACTTGAACTAGTTCAAATAAATAAACCTATTTTTACTGGAGAGTGGGGTTTTACTGATCCTGAAGATTGGAATCAATATGATCCAAATGGATTTGAATTACATAATTCTTTATGGTCATCTGCATTTTCAACTGCACTTGGCTCTGCATCTAATTGGTGGTGGGATAGTTATATTAAACCAAATAATTTATTTAATCGTTATAAGCCAATATCTGTATTTATGAATTCATTGCCAACACCTTCTGACTTATTTATTTCGGATAGAATAACAGATGAAAATTATTTGGACATAAATGGTTTGCGCACCTATTATATGCATAATACAAATTTTGATACAATTTATGGGTGGACACAAGATGTTAATTTTTATTTCAGAAAGCTTCACGAAACTCCAGAAGGTGACGAATACTTACAAACACTTAATCCTGTTTATAAGCCCGACCCATCTTCATTAAATAATGAAATTGCAATTATTGATGTTGATCCCATTCAAAACAATAAGATATATATAGTAAAATGGTATAGTTCTGAAACCGGGATGTTATTTGAAACAAATTCTGTTATATGTAGTAATAATCAAATAAAAATATATATACCTATAGCTTTAAGAACTAGTACATTTGGAGATGCTGTTTTTGCAATATATTTAGATTGCGATAGGTATTTTTGGAGAGAGGGTGTGTTGAGCTACAATACATATCAGAATGTATCTGGAAATATTGTTTGCAATAAAACGACCGGGCAAGTATTTTACAAAACAATTGATGGGAAAATACATTCCATGTGGTGGGATCAAAATTCCAATACTTGGCAATGGTCTGAGTTAAATAATACAGGGAATAACGTAGCTGGTGATTTAGCCATTTCGCAAGATGGTAGCCAAGTATTTTATAGAACTACAGATAATAAATTAAACTCTATTTGGTACAACACAAATATACCAGATTGGCAGTGGTCAGACCTTAATCAGGTTGAAAACGGAAATGTAAAAGGCCCTATCGCCGTAGGCCCTAATGGTGAGGTTTTCTATAGAACTCTTAGTAATAAATTAAACAAAATCTGGCGAAACCCAACTAATAATATATGGCAGAGGACCGATTTAAATAATGCAGCTGGTAATAATGTTGGTGATGCAATGGCGGTATCATCAAACTGTCAAGTATTTTACAAAACACTAGATAATAAACTGAATAATATTTGGTTTAATACAAGATCTAATTTGTGGATTTGTTCAAACTTAAATAATGCTGCAAATGGAAATGTTTGCGGGAATATAACAATAACCCCTAATGGTCAGGTTTTTTATCGAACTTGTACTTATAAGATAAATAATATCTGGTGGGATCCGTCAACTAAAATATGGAATTGGTCGGGATTAGATAATGCTGCAAATTATGTTGCAGGAGATTTAATGGCGGACAATGTTGGGAAGGTATTTTACAGAAATACTAGTTCAAATATTAACTGCATTTACTGGGATAATACCTGGCATTGGTCGGAGTTAGATAACTCAACAAGTAACAATGTTTATTCGGGCAACATTGCAACAGACAATAATGGCAATGTTTTTTTCAGAGGTACTGATAATTTAGTTCATAGGCTTTATTACAATAGTCAATGCTATTACATTCCCTCAACAAATTTCCTAAAAAATACTTCTGATGATTCAAACTTATTAGAAAACACATATATTGATAAGATCGATAATGATAATAACATTATTATCTATCCGAATCCCACGGATAATATAATTAATATTATATCGAATGAAAACATAAATAATCTATACTTGTATAGTTTTGATGGCAGATTAATAAAAGAAATAAATAATATAAATGTAAGTGAAACTTTGATAGACGTTTCCGGGCAAAATGATGGTATTTATTTTATAAAAGTATATCTTGCGAATGGTCAAATTATAAATAGTAAAATAATTATTAACCATTAAAATTAATTTGTTTTGAACATTTTTAAAGACACTCTCAGAGAGGTATTAATTTCTCTTCATTTAGATTTAACAAAAAATCTAAAATACGACAGACTTACAAGGAAAATATTAAAAAAATGCCTTAAAAGAAACTATAATTGCGTTGATATTGGCTGTCATAAAGGTGAAATATTAAATTTAATGCTAAAATATGCACCTGGTGGAAAGCATTACGCTTTTGAACCTATACCTTATCTATTTAATGAATTAGTAAATAAGTATAAGAATAAATCTAAAATTTATCCATATGCACTTTCCGACAATAATGGAGAAAGTACTTTTCAACTCGTCAAGAACGCACCTGCTTACAGTGGTATAAAAAGAAGGCGATATGATATAAAAAATCCTGTTATTGAAGAAATAAAAGTAGAATTAAAAACCCTTGACGAAGTTATTTCTTCAGCCGAAAAAATCCATTTTATTAAAATTGACGTTGAAGGTGGCGAATTCGGAGTAATAAAAGGCGCCAAAAATTTATTAATAAAAAACAAACCTTTTATTTTATTTGAATGTGGTAAAGGTGCGAGTGACTATTACGGAACAAACCCATTGGATTTATACAATTTTATTTCCAAAGAAATTGGATTAAAAATATACACTCTTAAATCATTTGTTACAAATCAACAGCATTTGAGCCTTGTTGAATTTGAAAATTATTTTAACACTAACGAGGAATATTACTTTATAGCTGCCTTTAATGATGATTCTTTATATCAACAGTAGTAAGCTTTTCAGGGACAGTAATTTGATTTGTAATATTTTATTTGTTTTTATAACTAATCGTGTCCAGTCAATTACGGGGCCGGATCAATTTTTCATTATCTCTGCACTTTAATTATTTGTTGAGAAACAGTATATATCATAAATTTGATGTATATGAATTAGTGTATCCAGTTTGGTTTTAGTTTTCAATTCATCCAGTATAGGGTTTGAACCAAAGGCAAAAACTGTAGCACAGTCTAAAAAAGCAATCTTTTTGCTTTCCAGTTTTTCCTTCGGGATTTTATCAATAGTATTTGCCGGGAAAATATTCTCTCTGTTCAAGTATGATATTGTGTTTCTGTAATCTTTAAAAAAATCTAAATTATAACTGTAAGAAAACTCACGAAAATAATAATCCGGAGATATTATCAAGGGCATTTCGGGGTTTTGCTTTTTAAGAGTTTGAACCGTGAAAACAAGTTCTTTAACATTTCTATTATTATCAGGATATAACGTGAAATTATATAACATTACAATAATAACAATCACAAGGCTAAGATACCTTAATAATTTCTTATCTGTCCATTGAAAAAATATAATACTTATTAATAAATATAAGCTTATGCTTGTATAGAGAATATAACGGTCGAGAAACATGGGGGCATAAAAAGAAAGGCAGAACATTAATAAATAAGGACACACGAAAAATATAAAAACAATTTTGCTGTAAATATTTTTTATAAATGATAAAAATGAAGATTTAAATCTGCCTTCTTTAATCTGTAACGCAACTATGAGCACTATCATAATAATTAAAGCAATAGTTGTGAATTTTGAATTTAAAAAACGATTTATATTCCCATATAATTCAGACCATTCAGGTTTTTTAAGCCATGTTCCATGCATAATTGAAACAGAAATTCTATTGATAAAAATTATAATATTGGGAATATAGGTAATTAATAAAGCTAAAATAACAAAGGCAAACCTTATTAATATTTTTCTGCTTTGAGGAATAATAAAAACACAGAATATTTCTGTAACAATCACAAAAAAGCCAAAATAGTGGGAATAAATTAAAAGAGCATTTGTAATGAAAAGCCATATATAATTTTTTTTCTTTTCAGGTTTATCAATAATTGACATAAATAAAAACAAACTCAGTGAAGTAAAAAACACAAAAATGGGATAAACCCGCGCTTCGTGAGAAAAATATATATGAAAATAGGATGCTGTATATATCAATGAACTAAACAATCCAGTATAAGCAGAGAAAAATTTCTTTCCAGTTAAAAAAATAACCACAACAGTTAAAGAACTGAACAACAAAGAAATAAAACGAACAGAAAATGCACCTAAACCAAAAATCTTAATCCAATAATGTAAAAGAACAAAATGCAATGCCGGGTTATTTTCAGTTGCCAGCATTTTAAATATTGACCGTACATCCATTTGAGCATAAAAGATACTGAAAGGTTCGTCATTGGCAATATCATTTTCTGATATGCCTATTATTTTTATTATAAAATTCAATAGAAATAAAAAAAGTGATATTATCAGGGTTTTGTATTTTTCAAAAAGACCGGGTACTTTCATAATCACCTGCTATTCTTGACTAACTTAATAGAAATGCGTTTTGTTTCATTGGTTACAGTAACAATATACAAGCCTGAAGCTTCTTTTGTCAGGTCAATAGTGTATTTACCATAACTTTCCGAAGCAATATTATCTGTTAGTATTTTTCTGCCCATAACATCTGAAACATCAATTATTGCCTTTTCAAAATTATCATCCATTCCAAAATGCAAGTAGAATATACCATCGGAACAAGTTGGGCTGATATAATATTTTCCCTTGTTATTACTATTTTCATTTATTTGTTCATCTACACCTAATATATGCTGTATGTTGGGATTAAAACTGCAGTCATTGCCGAATTTCAGCACATACATATTGACAATTCCTATTCCTAAACCTTCAGCTTCACCAATGATTATATAACCGCCATCGCTGGTTTGTGAGGCGTAATATCCCGCATCGTCAGCAAAAGAGCCAGCTGTCAGACTGCATTTGAAATCTACAAAGTCACCCATTACTGCAATACTCAATTCTTTACCTCCGTTACCGGCACCCGTTGTATATCCGGTAATCAGGTATCTTGCAGAATCATCAATGTTTACATGGTATGATACATCATCACCGGGGCCTATAGTCCAGAATTCAGGAAGTTTCCACACATAGTTGCCATTTTTATCGTATCTCATCAGCCAGGATTCATGTTCAACGGCGTCATAACTCATGGTAGAGCCTACAAAAACAAAACCCGTATCCGGTGTTTGTTTTATTGAATATATAATATCTTCTTTATCCTCACCGTATGTCTTTGTCCACAAGGTATCGCCATTCACATCAAGATTAAGAAGATAGCCGTCGAAACTGCCATAACCAAAACTATTGGTAGCTCCTCCTATCAGGTAGGTGCTATCGAACATTATTTCCAGAGATGTTGCATAATCGGAACTATCACCACCGAAAGTTTTTGTCCAGATGGTGTCTCCATCAGAAGTGGTTTTTACTATGTACATATTCTCGTTAGCAGCACCGTAACTATATGTCAGGCCGGCAATAAGATATGCATTGTCTTTGGTTTCTATTACAGCATTGGCAATATCCCATCCATCCCCGCCGATTGATTTCTCCCAGATTATGTTGGCATTGGAGTCGGTCTTCATAAGCAGCATATCATAGCCTTTGTCCGGATTTTCAAGGGTAAGCCCTGCTATCAGATATCCTTTGTCTGTCGTGCGAATAAAATCATTAGCCCAATACAATGACTGGCCCCCCAACGATTTTTGAAAAACAAGTAAGCCTGTTGAATCAATACGGAGCATAGCGATGTTTGAGTTTCCTGTGTTTGAAGTCACATTGCCCATTATCATAAAACCTTTATCTCCTGTTTCAATAATCCGCCTTCCATAGTTGTAAGGCATATTTCCATAGGTATAATTAAATTTTATATTTTGTGCCTGGCTAATAATAAAACAACACATAAAATAAAATACTAACAATGTCCTGAAAAAATATTTCATACTTATAGTGTTTTTATCAAAGAAATGTAACCTCCAAGTCCGGCAGAGTTTTTCGGGGACAAATATGAGTTGACGTATGAACTCCTGACATCAAAATAAAATCCTTTATTAATCCTTGCCGACACACCAAGCCCGCAATTAAAGCGGCCATGGCCTCCATACTGAAAATCAGCATAAACCACAACATACGAACTTTTACAAGGCAAATGTACAGCCGGTGTAATTTTAAATAAAGGGCTGTAGCGTAAGAAAAAGTATTGATTATAGTGGAGGGTAACAGACAATAAATTTCTCAGAAAATATCTCTTATATGTAAAATTGAAACTCATGGGTATCATCTCTGTAAAAGGAGCTGTTGCTTTGGCATAAGCATAGTCATTCAGGATGGTATCTAAACCTAAACCTGCCAGTGTTGAGCTGTCAATTACAAAAATATTTTGTATTTCGAAGCCCTCGAACTGTATCAGTGTATCTTTCGCATAGCTATGAGATTTTCTGTTCCATCTAATAAACCCTAAATTGTTAAGCCTCAATTCAAACACATTGCTCTCGTCCTGATAAAAATATCCTGCATCCAGACATATTCCCGAACCATTTTCTGCACCAAATCGTGAATCAAGAGTATCTGAACGTTTCATCTCAAGATACATATCCAGGGTTAATTCTTCCGCGTTGGGATGAGTGAAAAAATTAGCTTTCGGCAAGCTGAACTGCATCAGGCTTTGCCCGTTGCAATATCCAAGCCCGCCCATAATACGCTGAATAGCATCCTGCCCTCTCCATGTTTTATAAAAACCTGCTTTCAACTGTTGAAAATTTAAATTTTTATATAAAAAATTCCCCAACGGAACATATTTCCCGGCAAAGTCCTTATTGCCGTATAACACCAGTTGAAATAAGTATTTATTAAATGTCAATTCGAGAAAATTATGGTTTTCAAAACCGATAAAATAATTAATATCATATTTATTTCCAGGAATATTTAAAAATACAGAAGTATTAAACTGATACCCGGAAAGATTATAATTGGTATTCAGAAAGCTTTCTGTGTTTTTTTTCAGGTTATCACTTATATATTTGCCTTTATATATTGAACTTACAAAGTGATTTGTTAATCCGGTCGAATTAACATCCAACTGAGAATTCAAAGACAGAAAATATTCCTGATGGCTTATATCTTCCGTTATTGGAAACTGCGGGTAAGCATTATAAATATTTCCAAGAAGAAGCAAGCAGAAATAAAACCCGTATTGGTATTTGTGTATTCTCATGAACTTTCTATTACAACTGTATCAAATAATTAAAATCACCGGTCAATTTTATTTCTGCTTTGTAGTGGCTGTATATTTTTACATGATGGCTTGCACCCGCTGTATTGAAATGAGCCTTAATCACAAGTTTTTTTGATGCAAAAAAATTATCAATGCGGCTTTCGGGGACAGGAATGTATATTTCCGTGCGCTTCGGCGTAACAACCATGTAATTGGCATCCAGAGAAGGTGCATGGATTAATCCTGGAACAAGAACGGAATCTGTTATCTGATTGTTTTCATCAACGAGATAAAACTGAACATCAGCAGAAAAAGGGAATCCGTTGTCGGCAATTAGATTTAGTACTCCTGAGGCCGGTTGTCCGGGTTTTTCTCCCATTTCGAGCAAAACGGTATCCACAAGCACCAGTTCGTTAGCAATGAGGGAAAAAGGAATTTCCAGATTGATAGATGCATTCAGATAATTATCGTAATAGATAAAATCATTGCCCGCCGAAATATTTCCTAAGGGGTTGGTAGTAAATTTCATTTTGTAAATTGCCTTATTGGCCATGCTCTCTATCATCTGTTCGATGTTGGAACTGCTCATATCGAAAAAGTACTTCGAAGGAATCACCGGAGCATAAGGATCATATGTTTCTATTGCCCGGGATATGTTTATTACCTGTCCAATTATCGGATCATTCAGGGTAATTGCGTTCCCATTATGTGAGTTGTAAGATTCAAAATCTTCAAAAACCACCTGCCCGTCAACGCCAAAACGGTTTTCAATAGTCAGGTTGAATTGAACTGCCTCAAGGTCAATGATACCACTTTTTATATTGTCAAAGATGTTGGTAATGGTAGCTGTATCGGGGCCGAAAGCATAACTGTTGCTGCCGAAATATCCTTTTGCGTATTTAACCGTAATATCTTCAAAGCGAACATTGAAGTTAAAAACATCAGAATTATCAAGCACATAGGGATTGCCTTCGGGGTCAAGAACCGCAACCGTAGTATTTGATAACATATTATAGCTTAAGCCAAAAGGCCCACGTAAATCCAGACTGTAATCCGAGATATCGTATTGTTTTACATAATGAACCGTATTACCTCCGGAAGCAGCAGGCACAACCTCCGTAACCTGAAAAGGCAGGCCGTTTTTTGTTGCGTAGGGTATTTTGTAGGTAATATAAATCTTTTCTTCAAAAGTGCTGTATATTTCAAACACAAAAAAACCGGATTTAAAATCCACTCTTAGTAATTCTGCGTCAGGAATATTTAATTTTGTATTTTCAGTGAAATTAAAAAAAGTTTCGCTGGGTTCTATTTCCAAACCCACAACAGGAGGTAGTAATTTTTGTGATATCGTATCGGGCATTTTTACCAGCGAGTCAATATTGAAATTATAGAAAAAATAGCGGTAAACCAAGCTCAGCGTATTGTCAGGGTTGATTTGCATCAAAGAATCTGGGAGTATCTTTGTCAAATCCAGTGTTGAATGAATCAAAGGTATGTAAATTGCCACATCCCAACTTGAATTAATATCCTTACGGCACGAAAACACGACAATCAATAAGAAAAAAACAGGCAATAGGAGTTTTCGCTTCATAATAATTAATAGTTATACTTCTTATTCCATCGTTTTTTTAGGAAATCCCGAATTTCTTTTTCCCTTTTATTTTCCTGTGGCTCGTAAAGTGTAGTGCCTGAAATTTTCTCAGGCAGGAATTCCACTTCTGCAAAATTTCCTTCGTAATCATGTGCATACTTATAGCCTTTATGATAACCCAGTTCCTTCATCATGTCGGTAGGTGCATTCCGGATTGGTAAAGGCACAGGCAAATCACCGGTTTTCTTTATAAGCGAATGAGCCTTGCTGATGGCCATATAAGATGCATTACTTTTTGTTGAAGTTGCGAGGTATATAGCTGTTTGCGACAATATCAGCTCACATTCGGGGTAGCCCACCAGATGCACTGCCTGAAAACAATTGGTTGCCAATAACAATGCGTTGGGGTTTGCATTTCCTATATCTTCGGATGCTAATATTACCATACGCCTTGCAATAAATTTGGGATCTTCTCCCCCTTCAACCATACGTGCCAGCCAATATACGGCGGCATTGGGGTCGCTACCCCTCAACGATTTGATAAATGCTGAAATAACATCATAATGCTGCTCCCCCAGTTTGTCATACAATGCGATATTTTGCTGAATTACATCCAAAACAAGCTTATTGGTAATAATAATTTCATGATTTTTTTCCTGCTCGGCATTGACAACCAGCTCAATAGCATTAAGTAGTTTTCTCGCATCGCCTCCCGAAACCCTCAGTAAAGCCTCATTTTCAGTAATTGTAATCACAATGTCATATAACTCCTCAAGCTTCCTTTTCCCTTTATCAAGAATATGGAGTAATTGTTTTTCGTCCAGATTATTTAAGATATAAACCTGGCAACGCGAAAGCAAGGGAGAAATCACCTCAAAGGAGGGGTTTTCGGTAGTGGCGCCTATAAGTGTGATTATGCCTTTTTCGACCGCTCCCAGTAATGAATCCTGCTGAGCTTTATTAAAACGATGTATTTCATCAATAAACAATATCGATTTCTCGGTCTTTTCTGCTGCTTTTTCAATCACATTCCTGACTTCCTTAACACCTGAATTAACAGCACTCAGGGTATGGAAGGGGCATTGAAGCTGTTTGGAAATAATAAATGCTAAGGTAGTTTTTCCAACTCCCGGAGGCCCCCATAAAATCATGGAAGGAATGTTACCAGACAATAGAGCTTTCCGCAATATAGCGTCAGCTCCAGTCAGGTGTTGCTGTCCAATATAATCATCAAGTGTTGACGGGCGCAAAAGTTCGGCTAAAGGAGCAGATTTATTCATTATTTAAATAAAACACGAAAATAACAAAAACATGATGAAATCCATGTTTTTAAAGCAAAAAAAAAGCTGCAGAATCATGCAGCTTTTTTTTAAATAAAAAATACTATTAGATAATGGTAATTTTTTTAGTAATAGTATTATTACCATTAATTATCCTTACAAAATAATTCCCTTCATTATAATCACTAACATTAATAGTTTTAACATTTTTGTATGAACCAACCATTTGACCAAAAACATTAAAAATATCAACGTCTGTAAAATCATTCAGGTAAATAAAATCATGAACAGGGTTTGGATAAATTGAAATTTCAGATATTGAATTGTCTTGTATGCCTGCAGAACCGTTCATCCAAACAATGGCGTTATGAATTGCAACCCAGCAATCTCCCCCGAGTGTGATTGTGCCGTCTGGCTCAACCGGTAAAAGATTAAAACTTACTACATTTGGTTTTGCCGCAATGGCAATTGTGCCATCATCCCAATCAACAATCTCATCTGCACCAGTTGCTAAACTTGGGTCTTGGGTATCAAAATTTTGTGTCATAGAGCTAACTCCAACCATAATAGGATGTGCGGGTGCAATAACGGTACCCATGGCTGTTGCTGCCCATGAATCGGTTGTTGTTGAGCCAAAAGCGGAATAATTACCTGTAATGTAACTTCCTGCAAGCCCCCATTCGTCATAACTTTTCACATACTGGCATTCAATAACTTTCCCACCACCAGCAACATAAGAACCCAGTACATCTCCTGCTGCTGTTCTTGTCGTTCCAGCTGTTTCCCACTTCACATCATTATATATGAAACAAACATCGTAGGAAGAAATAGTTCCTAATGCTAATGAAGCAACACTTGCAAAAGGAATAGCTGTAACAGTAATGTCTGAAAATCCAGATAAGAACGACACAATTGCATCTGTGCTGGTTGTTGAATCCGGACTTAAGATAGCAACAGTAATGTTTTTGCCGGCTTTTAATCCCAAAGAATAATCAATGTTTGCAATTTGCGACTTCGATGTTGAGGCCACATAATTTGGACCTACCTTTTGCTGAGCACTAACAAATCCAAAGATTATAATACCCAAAGTAAATAGTGTAATTTTTTTCATGTTTAAATAATTTTAGTTAATAATACACAAATATATGATTTAATTCTTTTAAAATAATTTTTTTAAGTAATGTTTGGTTAATAAGCTAGTTTATTAATTGATAATCAACTGTATATTATTACATTTTTAGTAAATGATTTTTAATGATGCTGACAATGCTTTCACTTCTAAACACTTCCCCAAATCTATTTCATCACCATCAATGTGCGCTATGTTATTTCTGTGCTGAATTACTTTAATTTCTTTGGCTTTAATTATTTTCACAAAAGGGGTTTTATGCAGCCAACCGCCGAAGAAAAAAGGCAAAAGAAAAGGCGCATAAAAAATTCTTGGTTTTCGCACCATGCATAAATCAATAAATCCATCATCAATAATGGCTGTTGGAGCAATCTTGGCATTGAAGCCAAATTGGTTGGAGTTTGCAAAACTCAGCATGAAAGCACTTTTTTTAATCACATTGCCGTTTGCATATATTTTGAATCGTTTGGGCCAGTATGTAATGTATTCAAGGAAAGCAATTTTTGCATAAGGCCAGAAACCTCTTTTTTCAGATTTAGAAAAGCGTTCAGCAACATAAGCATCAAATCCAACCCCGGCTATGCTCACAAATAAATGCCCATTTATATTTCCTGTATCAATTTTTTTAATTTTAAACCTTATAATTTTCTCCAGCGCTTTTTTGGAATTCAGCGAAATTCCTAAAAAATGAGCCAGCCCGTTGCCAGAACCGGCAGGGATAATCCCCAAAGCAGTTTCAGAATAAATCAGCCCTCTTGCAACTTCATTTATGGAACCATCCCCGCCAACGGCAACCACTGCGTCAAAGTTTTTTTCTACTGCTTCTCTGCTTAACTCAACAGCATGTTCAGGGGCTTTGGTATAACAAATTTCATAATCAAAATCAGATGTGTCCAAACATTTCCGTATCAGTTTTTCAATTTTCTTTTGTTTTCCAATACCTGATTTCGGATTAATAATAAAGCGTATTTTCTTATTCTTCATCCGTTTCGGTAAATTTGTTTTTTAACATTCTGTTATTATAAACCTGAATAAACGCTTTAATAAATTTTTCAGATTCAATATATTTTCTAGGGGTTTCGCTTATGATATTTTTTGTGAGCATTTTATCATTTTGAAAATCGTAGCATGATATACTTTTCTCTCCATCAAACTGAAGCAAAATGCTATCGTTTATCAACTGATAAGAATTATTAAGATAATTAAGAGAAAAATGATGTGCTGTACTATCAAATACGCTGCTTCCAAAAGCGGCATATTTTCCTTCATAATTCAACAAGTGAAGCACAGAAGGTAATATATCAATCTGCTGGCATACATTATATTTAATGCCTTTGAGGTTATTGCCAGGCAAATAAAATATAAGTGGAACGGCAAAGGTGCCTGCATCATTTTTATAATATGGCTCTTCAGCAAGGGAGCTATGATCGGCGGTGATTACAAATAAAGTATTACTGTACCAGTCCATTTCGGAACATCTTTTAAAAAACATCCTCAAAGAATAATCGGCATAACCGATACTTTCATGTATTTCAAGGGTGCCTTTGGGGAATTTATTTTTATATCTTGGGGGAATCAAGTATGGATGATGTGACGACAGAGTAAATATTGAAGAAACAAAAGGCTGTGACAACTTATTAAGCTCAAGGGACGCAAATTGTAAAAACTCCTCATCATAAATACCCCATTTACCATCGTAATCCTTATCATTATTGTATTCATCTTTTCCAAAATAATGCTCAAAACCTGCCAGTTTTGCGTAAGCATCAAAATTCAATGTTCCATTCTTCCCGCCATGGAAAAAAGCTGAAGAATATGCATGTTTCTTTAATAAAATTGGCAACGAGTTTATCTTATTGCCTGAAAAAACAGATGTCAGGTAAGCATTATTCATTAATGAAGGAATACCGGAAAGAATTGCAGGGATTGCCTCTATGGAACGTTTGCTGTTTGCAAAAGCATTTGCAAAACATAAACTTTGGGAGATGAGTGAGTCAATAAACGGAGTGTAAGAGGTTTGTTTCGGTATTAAAGTATCTTGATTTAATGCGCCGATATATTCTTTTGATAAACTTTCAACAATAATAAATACCACATTGTAATTTTTAAAAGATTCTCCGTTTTTTCTGATTTTTAATTTTACAGGATTGAATATCTCTTTGCATTGCTCTGGCAAAAAAAAATCTTTAACTGTAATACTCGATTTATTGAATGTTGTTATTATGGAAAATGGTGTATTGATTATCAAAGGAACATTTCTTGCAGACGAATGTTCGGCAGCGTTGACAATACTTATCGGTCTTAATTGAAACCCGCCCCTGAATAAAACAAACGACAATCCTACTATAAGTACAAACCAAATGCTTTGTAAAAAATAAAATTTTAATTTACTGTACATAGGTGGTTTTTCCACATGAGTTCTTTTAAACAAAAACACCATAAGAAAAATCAAGAAAAAAAGCACAGGTAAAATGTACCAATAATCCGCAACGTAACTCCAGAAAAGGGTTTTTAAATCATCGCCAATCAGCACGGATTGTAATATATCGTATGTGGTGCGCCTGAAAATAAATTTAAAGTAAAAAAAATCAATACAATTTAAAGTTAAAGCAACAGAATTTGTTATATAGAAAAATATTTCGAAAAACCTCTGATATGTTTTTTTATACCTGAAAGAAAAGGGAATTGTTTGCGAAATAATATACAGTGAATTAATAAAAACAATTGCAGAAATATCAAAACGTAAGCCATACAATAGGATTAACCAAAATTCCGCAATATTAAGCTCTGAAAAATAATCAATATTAAATAAATAAAATAATATTCTGGTAAAAGTGAACAATAATAATAGTATCCCCACCCTTTTTAATAAAACAAAATAAATATTTTCGGAAGTTTTGTAATTCATTACTCCAATATAAAAAATAAGCTACAAAATTATTCAGGTTTTAATAAATCATCACTGTAACTTTTCTCCGCACTTCTTCGGCTTTATTACCTGCATTATCGGTAACATTATATGTTACATAGTAAGTGCCAAGTATGTTTACATTTACCGGGTTCACAACAATAATATCAGATGTAATATCTCCGTCAGTTTCATCAAAAGCTGTTGCCCCAGCATCAACATAAACGGAATCTCTCTGAGTAGTCACCTGAGAAGGCCCAATGAGGGAGATAACCGGAGGTGTTATGTCGTTACTGCTTTCTTTGCACGATGACAAAACAAAGAACAATAAAATAATGGGGGTTGTTTTTGTTTTCATCCTGTATGTTTTAATTTACATTAGTATAAACAGTATTTCCACTGATTATATTTCCCGAAACAGAGTCGGTAAAATTTATTTCAAAGACGTTATTTCCATCAATATTTTTAATTAATCCATTTCCTTCAAATTTGTGAAATACCATTGGGGTTCCTGCTAAAGTAATTTGGGCGGGAACAAAAACAGAATCCTGCCTAATATCGGCATAAACGGAAGCATTCTGATATGCAGCAAAACCGCTAAGCCAGATTCTGTAATTCAGAGTATTCGATACAACTAAGTCGGCAGAAAAATCAGTTGTGTCAATATTTATAATAGTTTTTGCCTGATACGCTCCTTCATAGATACCCGCCTGATTTCTGACAATAACAGTCCTGAATGCCACTGTTGTATTTTCTGAAGCATCAGAAGCAGAATAATAAATTATATAGGTTCCGGCAAAATCCGTATCCACTTCTCCGGATATTTCAACAGAAATAACACCTTCTGTTTCATCGTATGCTTCAGCGCCAGGGTCATTAAATGGTGAATTCAAAATAATTTCAAAAACAGCATCACCGTTTAATGTAATCACAGGAAAATCATTATCTTTTTTGGAACATGATGTTAATGTCCAGATTAAAACACTCAAAAAAAACAAAGTCGGATTTCTGAACATACAATTTGATAAATAATTATTTTCTCAATACATATCAGTTTTTAGAATAATTCCCATATCCTGAATACATAAAGCCGTTAACATCAACAAAATAATTTATTGTAAAAGCTGTATCATTTGAAAAAGTTCCCGTTCCTGAAAAAGTTTTATTTTCAGCAGGTTCACCGCAAAACACAATTTGTTCGGGAATGTTAATGCTCGTGCCACTAATGTTTGCGTAAATGCCTGCATTTTTAATTCCCGCAAAATGTTTAAATGATATTTTGTTGTTAATGGAACCTGCTACATAAATGGTATCATAATATGTGGTATCATATTCAACACCAATAAAATTTTCTACATTAAAATTATCTGCCAGTACGGCTGCTGCATCAATAATAACTGTTCTTGTAACGCTTATAGAATTTTCAGCTACGTCTGTTGCGGAGTAAGTGATTGTATAAACCCCGGCAGAAAACATATCCACAGAACCTGAAACCTCACAGGTTATTTCTCCGTCAAAATCATCGGTGGCTATGGCACCCGGGTCAAGATATGTTGAATCGCTCCCCCAAAGCAAAACATAAGGATTGGTTCCGTTAATAGTGATTACAGGGGCCGTAGTATCATCTTTACTGCAGGCACTTATGATTAGTAGTGTAAAAAAACTAATAATAATATTTTTTCTCATTTGCTGAATTTTCAATAGTGTATTATAATGCCAAAATTACGATTTTATTTTTTGCTAATGATAAATCAGAAAATAAAAAGTCCCGGCTGTATGCACAACCGGGACATATTTATTTGTAATATACTAAAAATTATATTTGTTTTACTGTTTTACAAAAGTATCTGTACCTTGCCATGGAGTTGGATTTCCTTCGTCTGTTTGAGTATAAGTTATAGTAATTGTTGTGCCATTTACACTTCCACCAATGTTTGAGAATGTACTGTTAGTCTGTGAACCTGCTGGGCCACACATAAATGTCTGTGCAGGTAATCCAGCTGGTGCAGATACTACTGTACCTGTTATCAAAAATTTTAACTTAGCATCAGTATAACCAGCAAATTTTGTAACCTCTAGAACATTGTTTTGTATTGATGATGCAGATATTGTTTCAACCCATTCATAATCAGGAGTAACGCCATCAACATGATCTGTAGCATCATAAGTCCCTGCATAATCTTTTGCTTCATTGTAAACAATAACTGTTCTTTTGGCTGTTCCCTCATTTCCGTCAACATCTGTTGCGGAATAAGTAAAAATATAAGTTCCTGCAACGTCTTCATCAAAAACAGGTTCGCAGGTAACTTCAACAGTAAGTTCAGTTCCATCTTCTGCTTTTGCAGTAGCGCCTGGGTCAACAAAATCAGTATTCAAAATGTGGTTGATAACAGCATCCCCTGTCAAAGTAACAGTAGGAGCAAGTGTGTTTATCTTATCACAAGATGTAAACACGTAAGCACTTGCAATCAATGCAACCGATGTTAAAATCAAAGCAATTTTTTTCATGTCTTTTTTTTTAGGTTAATGTTTTCTTAATTAATCTTAATATTTTAAATTTTTGCAAAATTAAATAAAAATTATTGTTTTAAAAAAAAAATTTGCATTAAAAAAATTATTACATTTGCGCACCAAAATTTATTAACAAAAATTTATTTTAAAATGAAAAAATTATTCTCATTGCTCGTGATTGCAGGAATGCTTGCATTTGTTGCTTGCGGACCCAGCGCTGAAGAAAAAGCTGCTGCTGAAAAAGCAAAAGCAGATTCTATTGCAGCTGCCCAGCTAAAAATTGACGATTCCATTGCTGCTGCTCAGAAACTTGCTGATTCTCTGGCTGCTGCACAAAAAATCGCCGATTCAATTGCAGCTCTTCCAAAAAAATAATAAAACGAGAGTTTTTTTAATAAAAGAGGCGTAAAATTCCGCCTCTTTTATTTTTATGCTTTTTTTGTTAAAAAAACCGTTTAAAAAAATTTTTAATTTTAGTTCTCTTTAATTTGAATTTTATTAATTTTGCTCCCGAATTAATAACCTAATTAAAAAAAAATGAAAAAATTATTTAGTGTATTGCTAATCGCCGGTATGGCAACTCTTATTGCTTGCGGCCCCAGCGCTGAAGAAAAAGCTGCTGCCGAAAAAGCAAAACAGGATTCAATTGCCGCTGTTCAGAAAGCTAAAGAAGATTCTATTGCTGCTGCTCAAAAAGCTATAGATGATTCTATTGCTGCTGCTGAAAAAGAAAAACGCATCGCTGATTCACTTGCTGCACTTGCCAACAAACCTAAACCAACAAAACCAACTACACCTACAGGACCTAAAAAGAAAGGTTGATAATTTTGAGAATCTAATTATGAAAAAGGGCTGGATTTTAGCCCTTTTTTATTTTCCACTCACTTCATTAATAAAATTCAAAATACCAAATAACTCCACCGATGATTCGCTTGGAAATACAAAGTATGAATCATCGTTACATCCTATTTTAGAAATGATAAACAAACTATATTTCTGAGTACTGTGGTCAGGTATTCTGATTAATGTGGCTTCCAGTTTTGCCCTTTCTTTGTAATAATTGTCAATTTTAATTTTATCCTGTTCAGTTACAGGAGTATATACAATATTTCCTTTACCGCTTAATTTCGCATCTTTCAGATGTTGAATACCCATTTTCTCGGGTAATTTTCTAATCTCACTGTTAACAGAAGAATTGTGTAAATTTGCCTCCTGGCGCTTTAAAAAATCCCATTTGTCTTCATATCTGATAACTATTTTTGCCACAGTTTTTAAACCATCTCTTACAATTCTTTCCTGCCTAGCTTCTTTCTTTTCTTTCTTAACGTTTACCGTATTTGTTTTCAATACCCATACGGAATCGCTGCGTTGAATAATAAAATTCCCATTTGATTCTGAAAAAGTCCATCCTTTTGGCAGGTAATTTATAATAAGATTAATGGTGGCATCGGTCCGATATCCTGTTGTAAAAATCTCAGCTTCTGAACTTTGTGCATTTGCTTTTATAGAAAAAAGGTTCAAATTAATAAATATTGCTAAGAATAAAACTGTTAATGTCTTTTGGGCATTCATAATAATTTCATTTGTTTGATTATTTCAAAAAACATACCATAAAAGTAAAAAAAATTTATAATTATATTAAAAATAATAGACGAATGAGTAATTTTGCGTATCAAAAACATAAAAGAAATGAAGCAAAATAAAATAGTTAGTGCAGGGAATAAAGGCAAAAGCGTACGTTCCGACTGCTATATTACTCTGGAACTATCAGAAAAAGGCGGTATAACAATTGACCTGACAAGTAAAGTAAAAGCTCTTTATGAAAAAACAATAATAAAACAATTAAAAGACATCCTTGTTTTTTTTGATATTAAAAATGCCAGGGTTACTATTGAAGATTCCGGAGCTTTACCTTTTGTGATATCAGCACGTATGGAGGCGGCAATTAAGCAACTTCTTAAAACAGAAAAAGAATACCTTCCCGATTTATTACTATCCAATCAGTACAAAACGCTTAAAGACCGCAACCGTATTTCACGCCTCTACCTGCCTGGCAACACCCCTAGCCTGATGATAAATGCCGGAATTCATAAGCCCGATGGCATCATTCTGGACCTTGAAGACGCTGTGTCGCCGGATAAAAAGTTTGAAGCAACTTTTATTGTCAGAAACGCATTGAGAAACTTAGATTTTTACGGAGCAGAACGCATGGTTAGAATAAACCAGGTACCGTGTGGCCTTGATGACCTTAATTATGTTGTACCACATTATGTCAACCTTATTCTGATACCCAAATGCGAAAATGCATTACAGATTCATGCTGTAAATGAACGTATTTCCAACTTAAAGAAAAAACATAAATTAGATTATGACATTTGGTTAATGCCCATCATTGAAAGTGCAAAAGGAGTTCTAAAATCATATGAAATAGCCTGCTCTGCAGAAAATGTCGTAGCTATGGCCATAGGGTTGGAAGATTACACTGCCGACATCGGGGTTAAAAGATCCGCTGAAGCTGAAGAATCGCTCTGGGCACGCAGTATGGTTGTGAATGCTTGCCATGCAACCGGAATACAAGCAATTGATTCTGTATTTTCAGACGTCTCCGATATGGAAGGATTAAAACAAAATGTACTCAAATCAAAAGCCCTGGGATTTGATGGCATGGGCTGCATACATCCGAGGCAGATACGGGTTATTCATGAAAATTTTGCACCAGACAGCACTGAAATTGCCAAAGCTAAAAAGATAGTGAATGCATTTCTTGAAGCCAGAGAAAAGGGATTGGGTGTTGTTTCTCTTGGAACAAAAATGATTGATGCCCCCGTGGTAAAACGTGCGCAAAAGACCATTAACCTTGCCATTTCAACAGGAAAAATTTCAAAAAACTGGAGAGAAGAAGAAAATGAAAAAATTTGACAAACTTGTTGTGAATGCCATCGGCCGGACTGTTCCGACCGTCATCAACGGAAAACCTGCTGTTCCTTTTATGGGCGTGGGAAAGCACAGGCCCGACGGAGTGAAATATGCTCCGGCTATTCCTACTTGTATTGATTATCCCGACGACGGGAATAAAACCCTGGCTTCGCTGGGCGAAGCCTTGAAAAAATGCGGGCTGAAAGATGGTATGACCATCAGCACACATCATCATTTACGCGACGGAGACCTTGTAAGTAATACCATTTTTGATATAGCCCACGAAATGGGCGTAAAGGATTTAGTGTGGTTTCCATCGGCATCATTTCCCTGCAACGAGCCTCTTATAAAATACCTCGAAGACGGTACCATAAACCGCATCGAAGGGTCTATGAACGGTCCGCTGGGAAAATATACCAGTAAAGGCGGTATGAAAGGTTGCGCCGTGTTGCGTTCGCATGGAGGCCGTGTTCAGGCCATACAGGACGGCGAAGTGCATATCGACATTGCCGTGATAGCCGCCCCTGTGGCCGACCCTTTTGGCAATGCAAATGCCCTCAGCGGAAAGTCTGCCTGCGGCATACTGGGTTATTCTCTGGCGGATTATATGTATGCCGACAAAGTGATAGTGGTTACCGATAACCTTATTCCTTTTCCATGTATGCCCATGCAGGTGCAGGGAAATTATGTAGACTATGTGGTGGTGGTAGACCATATCGGTATTCCTGAAAAAATTGTTTCCGGTACTACCGAAGTAACTAAAAGCCCCGACCGTCTTTTGCTCGCTGAGTGGACTGCCCAGTTTTGCGATGAAGCTGGCCTGCTGCATGAAGGTTGCAGTATGCAGTCGGGTGCCGGTGGAACATCGCTGGCTGTGGGTGTATATCTGGACCAAATTCTGAAATCCCGTGGCGAAAAAGCACGGTTTGCATTTGGTGGCAGTACCAAATATATGGTGCAGATGCTGGAAAGCGGCACACTCGACTACATACTTGATGCACAGGCTTTCGACCTCGAAGCCGTTAGGTCGGCAAGGGAAAACGACCGTCATATAGATTTATCTGTTTTTCAGGCATACAATTTCCACAGCAAAGGCAATTACACCTCCATGACAGATATTATGATACTGGGAGCTACCGAAATTGATGTAAATTTCAACGGCAATGTAGTAACACATTCCGACGGACTTCTGCTCCATGGTATTGGCGGCTGGCAAAACTGCCTGCATGCAAAAACCGTCATCATACCCATTCCGCTCTTCCGCGACCGTATCCCGGTGCTGGTAGATCAGGTAACTACCGTGTGCGGCCCGGGAGAGATGATTGATGTTATTGTTACCGAAAGAGGCATTGCAATCAATCCATTACGTACCGACCTCATTGAAAAGATGAAAAATTCTTCTTTGCCAATCAAGACTATCCAGCAGCTAAAAGCTGAAGCTGAAGCGATTTGCGGAGCGCCGGAAAAGATTGAATTTGAAGATGAAATTGTAGCGGTGATCAAATGGGTTGACGGTACTGTGATCGATTCGGTACGAAAAGTGAAGTAATCAATATTAATTTGTGATTTGTTCTGCGAATAATGGGAACTTGCAGAATAAAAGCTTTGCGAATAAAGAGACGTTGCGCAATTGATAAGATGTTTATTATTACCTATTTATTATTATTTTTGGGTAATTAAACGGTTTTGCTGTTAACAATAATAAGTTAGCAATATCTATATAATCCATTACATTGTTTCCTGGCTATCGTGTCTTAAAAATCAGTTCTTAAAACATATAAGGAGGGAAAAAGACAATGAAAAAATATGATAAACTCGTAGTCAACGCACTGGGACGCACCGTTCCCACCATCATCAACGGAAAGCCAGCGGTTCCTTATATGGGTATCGGCAAATACAAACCCGGGGGAGTTAAACATGCCCCTCCTATCGTAAGTAGCGCTGACTACCCTGCAAATGGCAACAAAACCGTTACTTCACTAAAAGAAGCTTTGAAAAAATGTGGATTAAAAAACGGAATGACCATATCAACACACCATCATTTTCGAAATGGTGACCTTGTGGCTCATAAAGTTTTTGACATTGTAAAAGAGATGGGAGTAAAAGATATTATGTGGTTTCCATCCGCTTCATTTGAATGTCATTCCCCTATGACAAAATTTTTAGAAGACGGGACAATACATCATATTGAAGGAAGTATGAATGGTTCACTGGGGCGTTTCACTTCAGAAGGGAAAATGAAAGGCCTTGGTGTGTTACGTTCGCACGGCGGCAGATATCAAGCGGTGCAGGACGGAGACGTGCATATTGATATAGCTGTTATTGCCGCTCCTACAGCCGATGCATTTGGCAATGCCACGGGTGACAGGGGACCAACAGCTTGTGGTTTGCTTGGTTTTGCCCTTGCTGATTCACAATATGCTGATAAAGTTATCGTTGTAACAGATAATCTTGTTCCCTTTCCATGTATTCCATGGCAGATTCATGGCAATTATGTTGATCACGTGGTGGTACTTGACAAAATTGGTATTCCTGAAAAAATTGTTTCTGGTACCACAGAAGTGACCAAAAGCCCCGACCGTTTACTTCTGGCAGAATGGACCGCGCAGTTTTGTGATGAAACAGGAATCATTCATGATGGTTTTTCTTTTCAGGCGGGGGCCGGCGGCACAGCACTTTCGATAGGAATATATTTTGCTGAAATACTTCGTAAACGCGGCATGAAAGCAAGGTTCGCCCGGGGTGGCAGCAATAAATATCTGGTACAGATGCTTGAAGAAGGATTAACAGATTATATACTCGATGGACAGACATTTGACCTTGAGGGAGTTCGTTCCATGCGTGAAAACCCCGGACATATTAATACCAGTCCATTTACAAGCTATAATTACCACGGAAAAGGAAACTTTGCTACCATGGTGGATGTGGTTATCCTCGGGGCTACCGAAGTTGATGTTAACTTCAACGCAAATGTTGTAACTCATTCCGATGGGACTTTGCTGCATGGCATTGGGGGATGGCAAAACTGCCTCTTTTCAAAATGCACTATTTTGCCCATACCGCTTTTCCGCGACAGAATTCCTGTGATTATTGATGATGTTACCACCATTTGCGGCCCGGGAGAACTTATAGATGTGATTGTTACTGAACGTGGTATTGCTATAAATCCTTTACGCAAAGATCTTATCAAAAAGATGAAACATTCAAAACTCCCGATAAAGTCCATACAACAGCTGAAAAAAGAAGCGGAATCTATTTGTGGTGTCCCTGAAAAAATTCAATTCGACGATGAGATAGTTGCTGTAATAAAATGGGTTGACGGGACCGTTATTGATTCTGTCAGAAAGCTAAAAATATAGTTCGATTGATACCTATTAGCGGATTAAAGTAACATTTCCGCTTTTTTTAAAGAATGTTTCATTGTGGCAACGGGCACTTAAATAATATACAAAAACAGCCGGATCACAAGGTTTCCCTTTATATCTTCCATCCCACCCTTCGTCAACATTTTGTGTTTCAAAAACTTTCTCGCCCCAACGGTCATATACCATAAAATTCATCTCTGTCATCATCTTGCTTCTAACATAAAGTACATCATTTTTACCATCGCCATCAGGCGTAAAAGCATTGGGAACATAAATATATGGTTCATCACAAATAACCTCCAGAACAAATATTTTTAATGTGTCGGTATAGGTACATCCATAAGGGTCAGTTATTGTGAGATAATAAGTTGTTGTTTGTTGAGGACTGGCAACAGGGTTGGCTATCAATGGGTTATCTAACCCATCAGCAGGGTACCATGAATAATTACAACCCGGAATACTTGTCGCATGTAAACCTGTTGACTGCCCCTGAAATATGGTATCTTTGTCTGAATACACTTCGATACCAGTAAAAACATAATCCAGTACAATATTAAACCCGGCGCTGATGTAACATAGTCTGGAATCAGTTACAGTCACATTATATGTTCCTTCACATAAAGATGTAAGTGGATTGGAAGTTTGTGCATTATCCCAATAATAGGAATATGGAGGTGTCCCACCATTGATTGTTAGTTGAATATAGCCAACACAAGCTTCCACGCAGGGAATGTTCATTGACTCGGAAATTTGTATAAGCGGGTCAGGTTCCGGCAGGCTAATTGATGAAATTGAAATACAGCCTGTATTGTCTGTAACTGTTACTGAATAATTACCTGCGCAAAGGTTATATATGGTATCATTACCTGAACCGGTATTCCATAAATATGTAAATGGAAAATTCCCGGAATTAACAAAAACAGAAACCTGCCCGTCACAAGAATCGTAACAGGAAGGCGTTACATAATGAAGAGAATCAATAACAACAACAAAATCAACATATACGCTGTCAGTCAGGGTACAATGTCCATTACCTACCATTATATAAAAGTAACCAGGGCTCGTAATAGTTGTTGTCATGCTTGGGTTAAACGATGGAGAATTCAACCAGTCGGTAAACTGATTATTTGATGACCAATGAAAATAATTTGCCTGATGTTCAGTGTTTGCAGTAAGAGTTATAATACCACTGCAGGAAAAAGCACTATCCGTTGGGTAAGGGTCCATATCAAATACGTCAACTATTTGCCGAAGTGTATCTGTACAAACACCGTTTGAAACAAGTAAGGTGTACGTTGTGGTAACAATTGGGTTGGCTAAAGGGTTACATATAGTGCTATTAGTCAGATAAGTTGCCGGAATCCATTGAAAAGTAACTGTAGGGTCTCCTACAGGTAAAATGCCAATCTGAACCGCATCGCCGATACAAATATATTTTGTAGGTAATGTGTCACTGGTGTTTGAGAGTACAACCACCTGTTTAATTATAGAATCAGAAAAGTTACATGTTCCTGTGTCGGAAACCAATAAAGTAACATCATATACACCGGAATTAAGATACACATGGCTGGGATTGCAGTTGGAAGAGTTTGTTCCGTCACCAAAATCCCAGTAACAAACCATTCCCTGCCCGCCTGTATGTGAAATATTATCAAAAGTAACGGAACCTGGAGCGCAAATTACAGGAGGTATCACAAAATCGGCTACAACCAGAGGCAGCATAAAATCATATTTAAACACGCCATTGTTACAATTGCTGCTATTATTGGTATTTGACCAAGCCTCGGGAGTAGTTGGAAAATCGTCGTGGTTTCCACAACCAGCACAGACAGATTGGTAAATTTTCCCATTCTTATCAAAGCGACTGGTTCCGCCGTCAACATGTTCATTTGATAATGGGCCTCCAAAAAAAGTTGCATAAGTCAGAGCAGAAGCATCATCTTCCATGACCATAAGATAATAATCGCTATTGTCAGTTGTTGTTTGAAAAGCATCATATGTAATTGGGAGCCCTGAAGTCCCGCCAAAACCGTTTACAGCTCCGCCCCAACCCGATAAATATATTTTATCGCAAACATCAACCAGAAATGCTGTCGGTGAAATATCAGGGCCTCCGTTGCCCGTGCCAAATGCCGTGGACCATATTAATGAATCCAATTCTGCACTCATTTTACTGATAAACTGCCCTCCGTTAAGAATATACCACTGAACATTATTAATATAATAACTGCCAGCAGCTGCAGTTTGCCCAAGTGCATAAATATTTCCGTGATGGTCATTTTCTATCAGGTAAACCTGGTCATAAGCACCTGAGCCATAATAAGTGGAATGCAAAATCTGGCTGCCGGTTTTATCAATATGAGTGATAAAACCATCAGCATTACCTCCGGGTTGTGTTGTGTACAATACACCAGATGTAACGGAAAAATTTGATGATGTTGTTCCTCCCCCGACATAGATATCCTGATTGTTATCAATCACAATACTGTATATAGCATCATTAGCAGAACCGCCAAGGTAGGAACACCAGTGCAGACTGGATAAATGACTGTCAAATTTAGCAATAAATCCATCCTGGGCACCTCCTCCGTAATTCGGCTGAAATGTACCTGATGTTCCGGGTAAATCGTTTGACTGTGTAGTTGCTACTATATAAATATTATCATTTACATCTATCATGATTTCACCTCTTACATCGTCAGCGTAATTATTTCTCAGGGGTGCTTGAGTATTAAGTCCATCGTTGCCTGAACCACCAAAAAATGTAGATGCCAGCAATGCCGTTCCGATACTATTAAATTTGGTTACCACAACATCTGACCCTGTATAATTCAGGACGTATGTCAATGTATAGGAAGTTCCACCATTAAATGTCTGGTCGAAAGCATCAGATGATACGGGATAGTTAGCAGAAGATGTTGTCCCCATAACACAAAGGTTATTATAACTATCAACAATCAGGCTATTTGGGACTTCAGTGCCCGAGCCTCCAAGGTAGGTTGAGTAAATCATAAAATGCCCGGAAGTGTCGTATTTTGAGATAGCTATATCACAAGAGGCGCCACCAAAATATGTCTGATATGCTCCTGTCGTTGTAGGATAACCCAGAGCAAAAACATTCCCACCTGCATATAAAAAACCAAGTGCATCATAAGTTGCAGTATATCCCCAGTTATCAGCCAGTGAGCCTGAATACGTTGAAAAAATTAGTAATGGATCTATAACCAGGGTTTCATTTTTATCATATTCACCAAGTTTGAAATGAACTTTATTTTGTTTAAGATCATACGAGCACTTAATCTTTTGCTGTTCGTTATTATTAGAAATCTGATATGCATAAGGTTCAAGCTCAGTTATTTTATTCACAGTAGTTTTGATAAGCAGATTTCCATCTTTCAAAAACATTGCAGAAACTCCTTCGTATTCAAAACGGACATCAGAAAGATTGGCCCCGGGATGAAGTATTAATTCGTATTTAAGTTGGTTATTTCTGGAATAAACTCTTAAGTCAATATTTCTGTATATCTCCAGATAAGTAACTTCATCATATTTTCTTACTTCCGTTGCCCATTTTGAGGGGTCATTACCAATATAATAATTTTGATAATCGGCAGAAGGTTCTGATTTTTCAATATCACAATGAGTGTTGCCATTTACAAAATGAATTTTATAAGCATGAGCATCAATGGAAGTAACCGGTAAATCAGAAAGCCCCTTTTTTTCATCTTTGTTAAGATATTTAAAGCCCATCATTTTACGGTATGCTTCCATGTCAATGAAATTAAAAGTAATGCCATCTTTTTCAAGATACATTTCGCCGCCCGCAATAAATGCTTTAAACATTATATTAGGTTCCCACTGATTTTTATTTTCAATCAGCTGAAATTTGGAAATGTTTAAACTATCATTATGATGCGCATATAATTTATGCGAAGCCAGAAATATATAAAAGGCAAGGGCAAATATTTCAATGTATAATTTCCTATCGGATTTCAACTCGAAAAATTTTAATAAAGGTATAGCAAATTTAACAAAAAAATTAGAATCATTCAAATTATCTGCTACAATATAGGTTATAACGAATTTTAAACAAAAAGTACTTGTATGTGAGTTACTAATAACAAATTAATTAATCCTTTACTCTTCATGATTCATAAATCCCTGTTTTTCTATTACATGAAGAAAACTCTTCGAAAAATAAACATTATCCTTCTTAGTATAACGCTTTTGGGTAAATATCTGAGCCAGTGTCTCAAGTTTATTTTCTTCAAGGAGGCTTTTTGTCATGGGAAGAGATTCTTTCTCCCGGTATATTGTATCAATCTTTTCTGAACTATATGAGTGGTAAGTTTCTTCATGCACTACTGCTTGATATGGCAGGCGGTCGGTTAATTCCGGGCTTTCATCAGGATAGCCAAGCACTAAAGTTGTAACAGGTACTACACCTGTTGGGCAATTAAAAAAATCAATCAATTTATCTGCATTATAAGTTGTTGTCCCTAAATAACAAATTCCCAATCCATGTGCTTCAGCAGCAATGGCAACATTTTGTGCGGCAAGCAAAGCATCAATGGCTGCAGTCATAAAAGATAAAAAATTGTCATATCCGGGTTCCGCTTTGCGTTGTCTGCACCATATATTAAAACGGTTGAAGTCGGCACAGAAAGTAAGCAATACCGGTGCCTGAAGCACCATATCCTGTTTAAAATGATATTCCCATAATTGTTTTTTCTTTTCTTGGTCTTTTGTAACAATAACACTATATACCTGCATATTGCCTGTAGTGGAAGCTCTGAAACCCGCTTCAAGTATCTCTTTTAATATTGCATTTTCTATAGGGTGATTTTTATATTTGCGAATGGTGCGATGATTCATTATAGTACTAATCGTTTCCATATTATTTTGCTTTTTTATTTTTAATTCTATCAATGATTTTTTCGTTTGTAAGTTCTTTATAAGCGTCTCTGCCAATCCATCTTGCTGTTTTATCAGGTGAATTCATGAGTTCGTTTGCCAGTTTAACAGCATTAGCATGCAGTTCCATGTTTCTTTTTCCAATTTGTCTCAGAGCCCAGTTAACAGCTTTTCTGACAAAATTCCTGTTATCATCCGACCGGGAACCTATCACAGGTAAGAAAGATAAAAAAATGTCATCATTCGCATTTTTATGATGCACGGCCAGACAAGCCATCATGGCAAATCCTGCCCTTCTCACAAATTCCTCATCGCAGACGGTCCACTCATATATTTTTTTTAGAACGTAAGGCGTATCAATAAAAACTTCATTGCAGCACTGGTCACAAATATCCCATGAATCAAAATCATGACACCATGTTTCCATTTGCTGTTCCGTAACTTCTTTATAATCTTCAATAAAACACGCCAGCATTCTGGCCTCATGATAACCGCTTTGCCATAAGGATAATGCCAGTTCATGGTCTTTTTTATAATCACGTGCCATCTGCCTGAGAACAGGCAATGAAATACCAAATGCTTTTTCGGTTTGAATACCAAAATGAGCCATGCCTTTAAGATTCTCAGGGCTTCCCAAAACTCGGAGTTTTTCTATAATCTGTTCAGCTTTTGTCATTATTCAATCATTAATAATCCATCATTGGTAGCAAACCATTTATGATTTTTTGAATCAATCGCAACATGATTGACAAAATAACTCGGATTGCATGAGTTTGTAGGCATGTATAATAGCCATTTTTCATCATTCCACTCCATTACACCTGAATTGGTCGCCATCCAGTAAATGCCTGAATTATCACAGCATATCCTATAATTCAAAAACTTTGGTAGTTTGGAATTCTCAGGAGAGTAAATAGTCCATTTGGTTCCTTCAATCTTAATGAATCCGCTCCAAAATACTACCCAAATGATGCCTTTTTTATCAACATAAATATAACTCACCTGGTTGTTCGGCAATAACGAGTTGGAGTTCTTATATATCGTCCAAAGCTTGCCGTCGAAACTTGCAAAACCATTATTTGTTGCTACCCATTTATTGTTTTTTTCATCAACAGCAACAGCATTCACCACATTATCCGGGAGTCCTTTTTCGTCAGCTTTGTAAACGGCCCAGTCAGTTCCATCAAACGATGCAAGCCCGTTGTCAGTGGCAAACCACATTACATCATTATTATCTTGAGCAATCGCGATGATGTGTACATCAGGCAAGAGACAATTTTCCGGTGTGTAATTATACCATGAGTTGTCATCATATTTATAAACTCCATGATAACGGCTACCTATCCATTTGTTATTATTATGGTCAACAAAAATCACTGTAACAAAGCTGTCCCGGATAGCAGAATTCGTTGAATCATAAATTTTAAACCCGTTACCGTCATAAAACACCAGATCTCCTCCGTAAAAACAATCGCCTGTCGCGAGCCATAAGTTATCATTGTGGTCAACAGTAAGGGTTTTAATAATTATATCGGGAAGGTCAGAATTGATTGTATCAAATACCCTGCAATTAAATCCTGGGGTTTGTGCGTGGGTTTGAAGAACAAAAAATGACACAAGCAATATTAGGAAAAACAACTTTTTCATGATAGTTTTTTTGGTTTGTACCCTGAAGCTTGTAAAATTTCCTGAGAATTATCCTTTTCAAAAAGTTGCTTCAGTGTTAGCTTTTTATTTTGTTTCATATATTCCCTGATTATCTGCCAGCCAATCCATGAACCAACTCGTGCAGGAGATTTTTTTGCAAAGGCCGTAGTGAAAGGCCCTGGAGTGAAAAATTTTCTAAATGAGCTCAAATCCTTACTGTACAGAAGGTTATTGTCAATGAAAAAAGCCCACATCCTGGCCTCATTCTCATAACACCATTCCAATTGTTTTTGCGAATATTTTACTTTAATAGAATCATCAGCAGCCGGCAATAATGCATCAATAAAATAAAGTTTCCGTCCTTCATATATCATATAATCAAGACATGAGGCATCTTTCATCTCTTTATAAAAATGATATTCAGTGATAGCTTCAATACAATCCCTAACGATATATTCTTCCGACATAAATTTGCGAATGTACAGCGGCAAGCCTAATTCCTGATACAACTTATAGCCCGGTCCCAGATACATATCCAACGCAATAACCAAAACACTATCAGAATAAATAACAGGGTTTTCGATGTCCATACCACAGATATAAGTATATACCCGTGGTATTTTTTTTTCAGGAAAATGACTTTTAAATATAGTAAATACTGCCGAAAGTTGTTTTTCAAGCGATGAAAGTTCAGGGAAATTTTTCTGGCATGTATTATAATTCTCTATCATCTGAAGGTCGTTAAGATATTCTTTTATTTGCCTGATATTTCCCGGGTCTGATAAGTCTCCGTTAAGAAAAAAACTGTATTCTGGTTGTATTCTTAGCAACTCTTCCTGAAGTTTACTTTTGTCAAGATTAAATAATGACTTTTCATAGCGGTTTATAGTTATCTGCACCGTAGTATCTTTCAAAACAACTTCTTTTTTATTTTCCTCATCGTTCCGATTACAAGTACACGAATAAAAAAAACCGGCTATTATTCCTATTAGTAAGAATGAGAATATGTGTTTCATATTTCTGGAAAATTATTGCTAATTAATACAATTATCAACTGATGATTAATTACAAAAATATTACTTTTGAAGGTAATTAAAAATTAATTGTATTATATTTGTAATAAAAACTTATGAAGACTTCTTTAAAAACCCTGGTATTTAGTACAATAATCATATGTCTGGTTTTTTCAGTAAAAGCGCAGGACCGCAAGTTCAATTTCGGCATACATATTTCACCGAACATCAGCTGGGTAAAGCCCGATGTTGACGGCGGGGAGGCATACAAATACGAGTCTGATGGTGCCAGGTTTCTGATGGGTTATGGTGCTGATTTCAACTATTTCTTTATCCCTAACATTGCCCTGGGCACAGGAATTAATGTTGTTTATAACGGGGGAAGGATGAAGTACCCGACTACTTATACCATTAAAGACGGTGAAGGCGATTCGATAGGTACCGCACAATGTAATCTTTACAGAAAATATAAGTTGCAATACCTGGAGATCCCTCTTGTCCTTATCGGCAGCACCGGCGACCTGATGGGAAATTTCTCCATTTATGCCAAGTTTGGGTTGGGTACATCCTTTCGCCTAAAAGCCCGTGCTGATGATGAATATGTTGACAAACTTTCGGAAGGCACCACCTATAAGGAAGAAAATGCAAACATCAGCAAAGATGTGAGTTTTTTTAAAGAATCGCTCATTATTGGCGTGGGAGGAACATACAAATTTAAAAAAATAATTTCCCTTAATTTCGGGCTGACATTTAACAGTGGCTTTACGGATATTCTTAAAGATTACAATGACCAGAAAACCGATCTGAAAGAGAATGCCAAAGCCAGTTATATGGACCTGTATGTCGGTGTCCTGTTTTAATACCATTTACTAAAACATTTCCAATGAAAATTGCTTTAGCTCAGCTTAATTTTCACATAGGAAATTTTGAGCTGAATACAAAAAAAATCCTTGATGCTATACGGAATGCCCGTTTACATAAGACGGATCTGATTGTTTTTCCCGAACTTGCTGTGTGTGGTTATCCTCCGCGCGATTTTCTTGATTATTCCTATTTTACTAAAGCCTGTTCAAATGCTTTGCAACACATCGCTAAAGAATGCATTGAAATTGCCGCCGTAGTAGGCTCACCTTCTGTTAACCCTGATGTTGAAGGAAAAAACCTGTTTAATTCCGCATTTTTTTTATCAGACGGGAAAATTAAATTTTCACAACATAAATCCCTCCTGCCCAATTACGATATATTTGACGAATACCGCTATTTTGAACCCAACAGGAAATTCGGCGTTGTTGAATATCAAGGAAAAAGCATCGCACTGACCATTTGCGAAGACTTGTGGAACATCACTCCTGACCCGATGTACGTTATGAACCCTATGGAAGAACTCGATAAGCTTAAGCCGGATATTGTGATTAACATCGCCGCCTCACCTTTTTGTTATCAGCAACATGAACAACGCCTGCAAATTCTTTCAGACAATGTTCAAAAATACAAAATTCCTATTGTATATGTCAATCATGTTGGAGCACAAACCGAACTGATATTCGACGGAGGTTCATTTGCCATGAATACCCGGGGAGATGTTGTGTTGCAGTCCCCGTTTTTTGAAGAAAATATTGCATACATTGACACGAATGATTTTGAAAAACCTGCCGTAACACAAGTTCAACAATCAAAAGCAGCGCTGATACATGATGCGCTGGTGTTGGGAATCAAAGACTATTTTCTCAAAATGGGCTTTAAAAAAGCAATACTTGGGCTGTCGGGAGGAATAGATTCTGCTCTGGTTCTGGCATTGGCTGCCGAAGCGCTGGGCACGGAGAATGTGCTAGCTGTTCTGATGCCCTCGCAGTTTTCATCACAGCATTCGGTTGATGATGCCATGCAGCTGGTTAATAATCTTGGATGTAAATCCTATAAAATAGCAATTGAAGAAGCGTACCAGGTTTTTAATAACTTACTCCAACCCGTTTTTAAAGGGCAAACTTTCGATGTAACGGAAGAAAATATCCAGGCACGTATTCGCGCCATTCTTTTAATGGCTATCTCTAACAAGCACGGCTACATCCTTCTCAACACATCTAATAAAAGCGAAGCTGCCGTTGGCTATGGCACGCTATATGGCGATATGTGCGGCGGACTTGCTGTGCTTGGTGATATTTATAAAACACAGGTTTACGAACTGGCATATTATATCAACCGAAACAAAGAAATTATTCCTGAAAATACCATTACAAAACCACCATCAGCAGAATTGAGGCCGGGACAGAAAGATTCCGACTCCCTTCCCGAATATGAAATACTTGATAAGATACTTTATCAATATATTGAAATGCAAGCAGGCCCGGATGAACTTATCAGCATGGGATTTGAAAAAGAAACGGTGCAAAAAACTTTAAAGCTGGTAAATACTAATGAGTACAAACGCTACCAGTCGCCCCCCATACTCCGTGTTTCGCCCAAAGCTTTTGGCATGGGGCGCAGGATGCCGATAGTGGGGAAGTATTTTTAAAAGTTTGATGCTTAAAGGGAATCTTATTTCACTTTTTCTTATCAAAAAACAATATCTTTGTATATAAATCCAAAGTCATGGAATTAAATCCATTAACCGCTGTTTCGCCTATTGATGGCAGATACCATAAAAGCACCGAAGTACTTTCAGATTATTTTTCTGAATATGCGCTGATAAAAAAAAGAGTTTTTGTTGAAGTGGAATATTTCATCGAACTATGCAAAGTGTTACCCGGCTTGAAAAATTTCCCCAAACCCAAAATTGCCCTGCTGCAAAAGGCCTGTTATAATTTCAGTATCAGCGACGCTGTTCATATCAAAGAAATAGAAGCCTCCACAAACCATGATGTGAAAGCCGTGGAATATTTTTTACGTGAGAAGTTTGATGAATTAAAACTTGGAGCTTATAAAGAATATATTCATTTCGGGCTAACATCGCAGGACATCAACAATACAGCTTTGCCACTACTTGTAAAGGAAGCGTATGTAAATATTCTGCTTCCTGCTATCAATAAAATTCTGGATGTATTAATAACACATTCCATTGAATGGAAAGATGTTTCCATGCTTGCCCGCACCCATGGGCAACCAGCATCACCCACAAAACTGGGGAAAGAAATTATGGTGTTTGCTGAACGCATTATGAGCCAGCTTGAACAAATGGAACACCTTGAATTTGAAGGAAAATTTGGAGGAGCAACCGGAAATTTCAATGCTCATTATGCTGCTTTTCCAAAAATAAGCTGGCATAGTTTTGCAGATAAATTTACAAACCGCCTGGGCCTCAAACGTCAACAATTCACCACGCAGATTGAACATTACGACAACCTCGCGGCATTTTTCGACCTGCTTAAACGCATTAACACCATACTTACCGATTTGTGCAGAGATATGTGGTTATATATCTCCATGGATTACTTCAAGCAGGAAATTGTTAAAAATGAAGTAGGTTCATCGGCTATGCCCCACAAGATTAACCCTATAGATTTTGAAAATGCAGAAGGAAATTTCGGCGTTGCCAACGCCCTGTTTGAACACCTGTCCGCTAAACTTCCTGTGTCTCGTCTTCAGCGCGACCTGACTGATTCGACAGTAACACGCAACATAGGCGTTCCCATTGCTCATACCCTGATAGCCACAAACTCATTAAACCGCGGACTTGGTAAATTAATACTTAATCAGCATAAAATTGCAGCTGACCTTGAGAAGAACTGGGCTGTGGTTGCCGAAGCCATACAAACCATACTCCGCAGGGAGAACTATCCCAATCCCTATCTTGCGCTGAAAGAACTTACCAGAAATAATAAAGAAATAAGCAAACAAACGCTGTACAATTTTATAGAAAAACTTAAAATAAGCTCAGCAATTAAAAAAGAACTCAAAAGCATTACTCCTGAAAATTATACAGGCAAATAAGCAAATATCACATACAGCATCGCATACTTGTAATTGTTCGGTAGAAAATAATTTTATAAACTTGACTTCTCCGTTACAAATTCTGGTTTTATTTACGCTTTACCCGTTTTGAAAACCTTATTGGTTTCATCAACACATCGCAATATTTCCTCTTTTCCCCTTTTATCCTTGGAAGAGGTAATAATTGTCTGTGGCAAATTTTCCCATTTTTCAGAAAGAGTTCTTTTAAGGAGGTTAATTTGTTTTGACATTTCAGCTCCGGATACCTTATCACACTTTGTCAATAATATTATAAAAGGCAGAAGGTTTTCGCCCATTTTATTGATAAAACTTATATCGTTATTCTGCAAGGGGATACGTGCATCAACCAATACAAAAGTGTAAAGCAGGTTTGTCCTGTTTAAAAGATATCCTGAAATCATTCTTTCCCATTCGTTTTTTATTTTTTTCGAAACTCTTGCATATCCGTAACCCGGCAAATCAACCAGGAACCATGCTTCATTTATAACAAAGTGATTAATCAACCTTGTTTTTCCCGGCGAAGCAGAAGTTTTGGCAAGCCCTTTAATGCCTGTAATCATATTTATCAAGGAAGATTTACCTACATTGGAACGTCCTATAAATGCATACTCTGGCTTATCAGGCTTAGGGCATGCACTATAAGACACGCAACTTGAATGATATTTAGCGGAATGAATCAGCATTTTTTTATTTCCGGTAAGTTGACAGGTGCCTGTCTTTTTTGCTGTTGTATATATCCCCTATGGTTACTAAAATACCCGTTTCATGAACATTACCAAACCCATGATTGACGGCAGTCCCGAAAGTACGCATGGTGGATGTAAGATTCATATATGCATTTACTAGAGGAGGAATATTTTCATTCAGTTCACGCATGGTCTGCATTAGAAGTTTATAATCCGCACCATAATTACCTCCATTAAATAACAATTCTAATTCTTTTATATCTGTTTTAATTTCAAGAGGAGTAATGGGTTTTACCAGATTATCTTTATCGGGAAAATATTTAAAAAGGAAATACATGATAATGTCTCGTGCCTGTTGATTGAAATGAGGGTACATAGTTACTTTTCCAAAAAAATATTTTACATAAGACTTATCAATAACAAGAGCTCCAAGCCCATCCCAAAGATTATCAAGAGAGAATATTCCTTTGCGACTATTCACAACAGGTTGATAATCAGGCTGAACGAACGAACGCCCTAATTCGATAGTGTAAGGTGAAAACTCTTTTAAAAAGCGTTCGGAGAAATTAAATAACTCGGTAGTTGCAATAAAAGGGACACCCTCTTCATTATAGGATGCTTTTCGGCACTCAATAAAGCGATATCCTCCAATAATCTCCATATCACTCGGATCCCAGACAATCATTTGCTCATAATGATTTTCGCAGGTATCGAACTCATCAATATCCACAGCTTTTCCCGTTCCGCCACCCGCATCCCTGAATGTGAGTTCACGCAAGCGGCCTATTTCACGCATTACATTAGGGGCATTATGAGCATTCACAATATAAATTTCATTATCTCCAAAGTTGGTTTTCCTCAGAAACAAATCATTCGCCAGTTCTTTTTCCAGTAACTTCTTCTCAACAGCAGGAATCAGTATTTCCATAGTTTATCTTTAAATTTTAAATTCTGTAAAACAATCCGATTTCAAAGAATAAACATAAGATTTTACTTTTGCTGCCCATTCTTTATCTGAAAATCTTTTGTCAAATAATGAATAAGGTATAGGCTTGCCAAAAATAATGTTTATTTTTTTATCTTTTTGTTTATACACTTCATCAACAAGATAGAGCATCTCAATATTTGATTTAATTCCAATTTTCACTCTGAATTTTGCAAAGTTATAGAAAAAATCAGAGTTGCGGCCTTCCATATAAACGGGTATAATATCACGTTCGTATTTTCGTGCATAGGAAATGAAAGTTTTTTTCCACTCCAGATCATGAATAACTCCCCGTTTTTGCCTTCGCGATACCAGGCCTGCAGGGAAATAAAGAATGGTGGCATCAGAGTCAAAAGTATCATTTATTATTTTGACATTCTGGGCATTGCTCCCATGCTTATTGATGGGGATAAAAAGACTCTTCAGATTTTTAACATTCATAAGAAGGTCATTCACGGGGAACAAAATATTTTTCCTTATTTTTCCGGCTATATGCATCAGGGCAACCCCATCAAGGCCTCCGAGTGGATGGTTTGAGGCAATAAGTACCCGTCCTTCTGCAGGCAGGTTCTCTATTCCGGAAACATTTAATTCTTTGATAAACTCCTTTACAATACGCTCAACGAAATCAAGCCCGAAAAACTGATTGTTTCTGTTAATAAAATCATTGATTTCATCCTGATGCAATATTCTTTTCAGATAATTAATAATAAAACGAGGTAAAATCTTTAAAAGTTTTGGGTTTTTATTCCCGATAACTCTCTCGATTTCAATAAATTTTTCAGGAGTTTTGTCCTGAATATTATTTCCCTGCATATAAACAACACTATGTATTAACTGTCTGTAAAATTAACAAACTTTTTCTAAGCAATGTAAGTTTAATTTCCTTGGGTATTAACCTCTTTTCCTGAGGTGGTGATTAATAATGATTTCGAATTTTGTTGAATCAAGAAAGGTATCGAAACGAAGATGGTCTTTTCTTTCATTGTTTTTTCCGGCCATAATATCGTCATGAAATTCATTCAGAATAATTTTCCATGGCAACTCGGTGCAATAAAATTCGGAACTATCATCAATATTAAAAGCATTATCGAAAGGAATTTTTTTTGCGAGATAGTCTTTCGCTCTTTTGCTGATAGCAGACAAAGGTTTATTTATTTGGGGCTTATATCTTATGACTATCACAGAATTGTAATGACTGTCTTTAATAAAACTTTTCAGATCCTGAGATTGGACTCCGTCAACATCAGACAGGGTGCTTGATACTGAATGAATTATTGAATAATTTGTATCGTCTTTACATACGATGGCACAATGCGAAATGTCATATTTCTCCCCGAGTTGTTCTACAATTAAATCACTTACCAACCCATACCCATGTCTTAAAATAAGGTCTCCATCATGAATTTTATTTATTTCTTCTTTAGTAAGTGTATAGCTAAAAAAAGATTGTTCCTGCATGCTACGGTTTTCGTATGCATGCAGGAACAATCTTAATGATGCAGCCATTGATATAATTGTAATGAAAAAAACAACCAGTATTCTCTTCATTAATCAATGACCATTAGGGACAATTAATTATTCAACAGCAGCGGTTGTATCAACAGCAGTTGTATCTTCAACAGGAATATCTTCGCCAGTACCTTCTTTTTTCTGCTCAACTAACCATTTGCCATCTTTCTTTACTAAATCTAAAGTTTCTTCTTTGCCATCAGCTGTATATTTACATGCTGATTTGTCTTCTGTTGTTTCGCATTTCAGGTTTTCAATTTTTACTTCTTTCACTTCCTGTGCTCCACCAACACCTGAAAAACTCTGCATCATGTCAAGCATCTGGCCAGTTTCTTCTGTGGCAAGTTTCTTAGCTTCAGCAAATTCTTTCTTGTTGAGGTGGTTCAGGTATTTTTCTGCTACTGCTTCGGGGGTGTCTTTTTTACCGCCGCATGAACTGATTGCTACAACTACGATAGCTGCAATTACTAAACTTAATACTTTTTTCATGTTTTCTTCTTTTTGGTTATTAATTTCATTTTAACTTTGCAAAAGTAATAAAAAAAATACTCTTTTAACATTTTTTAAGAAATTTTTTTACTAACAACATCAATTGTTAGTAACTTTTTTAACTATTTAATTGAATTTCAATAAAATAAACAAAAATCAACTGGTAATAAATGCAAAACTTAACGAAAATCATTGAATTTCTGAAGCAGAGGTTACAAAAAGAATTACCCGGCATATCTGCACATTCAAAAATGATTCCTCAGGTAAGGCACTTAGAATTTTTTCCTGTTCCGGAGACTGCCCGTAAAAGCAGCGTCCTTTTTCTTTTATTTAAAAAAAACAGTAAAATCTGCACCTTAATTATAAAAAGACCACCATATAATGGGGTTCACAGTTCACAAATATCTTTCCCGGGAGGTAGCTTCCAAAAAACAGATATATTATTGAAAAACACTGCCCTCAGAGAAGCGGAAGAAGAAATCGGAATTAACAAAAAACATGTCGAAATTATTGGAAGCCTCACAGAGCTATATATTCCTCCAAGTAATTTCCTTGTAAAACCATTTATCGGCTACACAAAATATTCTGAAAACTTCATACCGGATAAACGTGAGGTTGAAAAAATAATAATTACCGAAATAGATAAATTTATGGATGTAAAAAACCTCAAAACTAAAAAGATTAAAATTCAAAGCGGGCTTGACTTTGAAACCCCATATTATGATATTTGTGGCGAAACGGTATGGGGAGCAACTGCTATGATTTTCAGTGAATTTACAGAAATAATGAAAGAATATGTCGGAACTTTATTTAAAAAATAACCCTCAAAAAATCTGTGTTCTCTCCGAAGCAATATAAATTAGTATTTTTGGCTCTGATTTCACAACATAACAAATGAGAAAGTTCTTAAAAAAACGATATGGGTTTATAATCTTCATCTTATTTTATTCGGGATTCTTTTTTTTCTATAATTACAATAAAATACTGACTTATCGCCCCAAATCAATCCATCAGCACAGGCAATGCGATTGTTTGTCTTTTACATATAACTTTTATAAAACAGGAAATAGCTTATTTGAACCTCAACTAAACCTGAAAACAGGGAAGAACTTTTCCGGAAAAAATGCCTCGGAATTTCCCATTCTTTACTGGACTGTTGCAAAACTCTGGAAACTATTTGGATATCACGAGTGGATTTACCGCCTCTTTTTTGTTATTATAATGTTCTTAGGATTATTTGCATTGTTCAGAATATTTGAAAACATCCTAAAAGATGTTTATTGGGCTATTCTTTTGCCCTTGTGGCTTTTTACATCAACAATCATTATTTACTATGGAAATAACTTTTTAACCGATGTTCCGGGTTTGTGTTTTGCTTTTATTGGTTGGTACTTTTTCCTAAAATATGTAAATACTAAAAAATACTGGTTCATCATTGCAACATTGTCATTTTTCTGTTTAGCCATGCTTGTTAAAATAACAGCAGGAATCAGCTTTGCAGCTCTTTTAATTATCTTCATTCTCGAATGGACAAAAATTATCCGATTTGACAGCAACTATATTTTCAAAAAAAGAATTCTTACACTATTACTATTTTTATTTGTTGGAATTATTGTCGCTTCCTGGTATTTATATGCGGTTTATTACAACAAAGTTCATGAGAATTATCTTTTTCAGACGGGAGTGTTACCTATTTGGAATATGAAATCTTCTGAAATAACTATCATGTTCAGAATTCTTTTCGATTTTCAATTAAAAAATTATTTTCATACCATAGGGTTGATAATTATATTAGCTTTTTTTGTGATCGCCCTTTTAAATTTTAAAAAGCAAAACCGTTTTTTACTCATTCTCAATATAATAATTTTTCTTTGCTGCATAGGTGGTATGTCTTTATGGTTTGGGGCATATAATGTTCATGATTATCACCTGATAAATTACTTAATATTCATACCCGCCACATGCCTGACATTTTTTAATTTTCTCAAGCAAAACTACCCCGATATTTTCTCTTCGCTTAAGTTCAAAATTGTAATGCTCGTGATTGTATTAGTTTGTGCACATTATGGAAAAGAAAAAACATGGGCAAGGTATTGCGGGCATAACAAACAGTTGTATGACTATTCTTCATTCCTCTCGCGATGGGAGGTGGATTTTTACAGATATGAAAACTGGGCTTATGGAACCAGAATGGAAGCATACGAAACCATTACCCCGTACCTTAGGGAAATTGGCATTACAGAAAATGATAATGTTTTTTCGTTACCAGATGCTTCCCCCAGTATCACTTTATACCTTATGGGGCAAAACGGCGTCTCCTTTATTGCAGAAAAAGGCCCGGATTTTATCCACATGATAAATCATTATAAAAGCCTAAATATTAAATATGCAATAGTTGGCGACACATCCATCCGTAAAGACCCTATGATTGCAAAGGTTCTTTCCGAAAAAATCGGCCAATATAAAAATGTGGCAATATATAAGATTTCTTACGATTATAAATTAAACAGTACTACATTTTTTTGTGACAGTGAAACAACTGACTCCGCAGGAATTAACTTTATCGGGAATCCGGATTCTATTAAATTTGCAGTTGCTGACTCAAGAAGTGAAGAGAAAGCTCTAAGCGGTAAATATTCCGTTTGTTTGATTGATTACAAACAATATGGCTTTGTAACTACCTTGCCTTTTGTTACCAAAAATCAATATTTTGTTATAAGTGTTTGGAGATATTGCGAACAGGATACAGAGGCCGGAATATGTTTATCTGCAAAAAACTCAGAAGAGTTTTATAACTTCAGTACGGATGTGACTGAGGAAAATGATACCGGATGGGAAAAAATCAGATTGGTAGTTACTATCCCCAAAAATATGGACGGCAAAGAAGTTTCTCTTTATGTTTACAACCCTGATAAAAACAAAAAAGTATTTTTTGACGACTTTGAAGTGAGTATCTTAAACTTTCAGGAATAATTTATTATTAATCGCACAACTGATTCCATCTATAAACTTAATTTTTAATTAATTGCACTTTATTATTCAATTAAACTCTTTTCTATAGTTCGGTGTCTGAAGTTGTATTATTATTTTTGTTAAAAATTATATAGATGAGCAATACTCATGAAAAAATAAAACTTTCTCTCACAAAAGTTTTAGACTACGCACACGAACGTAACTATAAAGGCTACAATAAATATGACGCACTGGATAGTAAGTTATTGATGTTTTTATCCTTTGGGAACAAATACCTTCGTTTATTATACAGTCAGGTAGTTATGCGCTCTCCTGTAAATATAAGACCTTTATTTTTTATTCCCAAAACAAGAAATCCTAAAGGTATTGCATTATTCGCCATAGCACACATGAATCGTTACAAGGCTGAACAAAATAATGAAGACTTAAAACGTGCAGAAAATTTACTTGAATGGCTACTTCAAAATCCTTCAAAAACCGAATGGGGCATGTGCTGGGGGTATCAGCACCCATGGCAGGATGTTGGTTTTTTTGCACCAGCCCACCTTCCCAACCGCGTCGTTACTTATTTTGTAACTACGGCAATGATGGATGCCTATGAATTAACTCAAAATATAAAATACCTTGAAGCAGCCAAATCCGCACTGACATTTTTATTAAAAGCACCTAAAGTACTCTATGAAGATGATTCCATGAAATGTCTCAGTTATGTTCCTTCCGAAAAAATAAACTGGATAGTGATGGACGTTAGTATTCTAACCGGCTCAATTGTGGCAAGGGTAAATAAATACATTAAGGATGAACAACTGTCAACAGAAGCCCGTAAACTTGTGAATTTTGTTGTGGACAAACAAACCGATTACGGGGCATGGTATTACACATACCCCGCTGGTGATCACCCGCGGAAACACGATAACTATCATACGGGTTATATCGTTGATGCCATACTTGATTATATGGACCATACGGGAGATAATTCTTTTATGCAGCAATATCTAAAAGGTATTGAATATTACAAAAACAATCTTTTTCTTGCTAACGGAGCACCAAAATGGGCTAATGACAAAACCCACCCCTTTGATGTACACGGCTCGGCACAAGGCATTATATCCTTTGTGAAAGCATCAAGGTTTGATAAAAGTTATATCACTCTTGCGGAAAAAATTGCCAGCTGGGCTATTGATAATATGCAACATAAAAAGAAAGGATATTTCTACTACCAGAAAACATCATTATTCCGGAAACCATATACTCTGATGCGCTGGTCATGTGGCTGGATGAGCCGTGGACTGAGCATGTTGTTAATTTATAAACCATAGTTAAAGTCAGGATTTAGAATTATGAATTCGGAATTGAAATTCTATTTATTTTATGACAGAATTTGATTTAAAATTAAGAACACGAAAATTTGCAGTTCTGGTTTTTAAATTTGCTGAAAAAATGCCAAGAACTATTGGCAATGATATAATCGTTAAACAATTGCTCCGTTCATCAAGTTCAGTTGCTGCAAATTACAGGTCTGTAAATCGTGCAAAATCACAGGCTGATTTTATTAATAAACTCATTATTGTACAGGAAGAAGCTGATGAAACGCTCTTTTGGCTTGAATTTATATGTGATCTGGAAATAATCAAAAATAAAAATGAATTAACTATACTGGCTAATGAGTGCGAACAATTATTATCAATAATCACAAAATCTATAATAACATCGAAAAATAAAAGGAATACAAACAAATAATTCTGACTTTTAACTTCTGACTTCTGAAATGAAAAAAGTCCTTTTCATAACATATTACTGGCCTCCGGCAGGCGGGGCACCAATTAACCGCATCCTGAAATTTTATCAGTACCTTCATGATTTTGGTTGGGAACCCATCATATTGACTACAGAAAACGGTGATTTTCCTTTTGAAGATGAAAGCCTTCAAAAAGAAGTCAGGTCAAATACTAAAATATACCGTTCTAAAGGCTTAAGCCTTCATAAGATATTTAGTTCGGTTTCTCCGAAATCTAAAAAGAACTTCCTTCCTTATGGGTTTACTGATGCTTCAAAAAGCACCCGTATGGACAAACTTTCACGCTGGGTGAAGTATAACTTTATTCCAGATACACGTTTCCCATGGTACTTTTCCACTGTCAGTAAAGCGGTAAAAATTATTTATGAAGAAAAAATTGACTTGATTTTCAGCTCATCTCCCCCACAAACAAACCATATCATTGCACGTAAAGCCGCAGCCAAAACAGGGCTACCCTGGGTTGCCGATTTCCGCGATCCCTGGACAGATGTCTTCTGGCTGTTGAATAACTCTATCAGGTGGAAATGGATACATAATATTGATAAAAAGATTGAGAAAAAAACCATTGACAAAATGGATGCAATTATCACTGTAGGGCCATCACTTGTTCAGATTTTAAACCGGAAAACCACAAAAAAAATTCACCTGATAAGTAACGGTTTTGACGATACCTATTTTTCGGAGCTCACATATGAAGCAAATACCAAATTTCGAATAACTTATGCCGGGAGCCTCAGCAAGGAACAAGACCCTCAGTGTTTTTTTGATACCCTTGAAATACTTAAATTAAATAAAGAATTTTTTGACAATACTGAGTTGGAGTTTCTGGGCAATTTCCCCATTTATCTTCATGACATCGTGGATGCATCTCCTTATAAAAATCACACACATTTTTCTCCTTATACTTTTTATACCGATTCACTTAAAAGTATTGCTGCATCAGAGCTTTTACTACTTATCATCCCTAAAACAGATGATAACAAATGCATCATCACCAGCAAGCTTTTTGATTATATGGGAGCGCAGCGGCCGGTGCTGGCCTTTGGCCCTGTGGATGGAGATGCTGCAAGCATTTTGAGAGAAACAGGTGCAGGACAAATTTTCGATTACTCAGATATAAAAAATGCTTCCGAGTTTATTCTTTCTGAATTTAATAATTGGAAAAACAAAACTAATTCATACCAAGCTGATAAAAATAAGATCAAACAATTCACAAGGAAAAACCTCACTAAAAAACTTGCGGAGATTTTTGATTCGTTAGTAAAAAAATAAGATTCAGGTTATTTTAATTCCTCTTTACTCTGAATCACGGGTAAAAGAAATTTTTCAAGGTAAGGTTGAATAAAATCCAATAAAGGGCTATACACATTAATTAACTTCAATGATTTATCGTAAAAATCCATTGCAGCCTGCTTTTGATCAGCCTTTAAAGCACGGGCTATGCATGTATTTATCAGGCAATGGGCAGCTGTGGAATCGGCTAAAGATTTGCCATTTTCAAATATCATCCCAATCAGGTCATCTGCTGTACCATCAGGTATGCCACAAGTATTATGGCTTATTCTGGCAAAAAAAACATTATCGGATTCGTTATTATCCTGCTGGGCAAAAATATCACTACTAACAAGAAACATCATGCAAAAAAACATTAAGGCGCTTTTAAAGTTTTTCCTCATTCTTATCAATTTCATTTAACAAAAATAACAAAATCACTGTTAATACAGACAACCTGATATAACAACGCCATTTTTTTCAATATTTATTATATTTGTCTAAAATCTACAGATGGATAAAGATTCGGCAAAAACGAAAATCATTGAGTTGAGCGAGAAAATAAACCGCTGCAATTATGAATATTATAATTTGTCGGCGCCTACTATTACTGATTATGAATTTGACATGCTTCTTGAAGAGCTTATCCGCTTGGAAAAAGAATATCCTGAACTCGCACTTCCAGATTCTCCCACTAAGCGTGTAGGAGGGGAAATAACTAAATCTTTTAAACAGATTACACATAAAAACCCTATGATGTCATTGGGAAATACTTACTCTGAAGAAGAAATTACAGATTTTGATTTGCGAATAAAAAAACTTCTTTCCGGAGAACCCTGTGAATACATTTGCGAACTTAAATATGATGGTGTAGCCATTGGACTAACCTATGAGAAAAGCATTTTAAAATATGCCGTCACCCGCGGCAATGGCATTCAGGGAGACGACGTAACTACAAATGTCAAAACCATAAAAACAATACCACTCCGGCTTTTTGGCAAAAATATCCCCGATGAATTTGAAATCCGCGGCGAAATCATTATGCCAAACCGTGAATTTGAAAGATTGAATGAAGAGCGTACTGAAATCGGCGAACCCCCTTTTGCAAACCCACGCAATGCAGCTTCCGGAAGCCTGAAAATGCAGGACTCTGCTGAAGTTGCCAAACGTTCTCTGGACTGCTATCTTTATCATATTATTGGTGATAAACTGCCATTTGATAATCATTACGACAACCTGATGAAAGCCCGAGAATGGGGTTTTAAGATACCTATGTATATCGCTAAATGCAAAACAATCCTTGAAATCAAAGAATTTATCGAATACTGGGAAGTTGCGCGTGAAGAACTTCCTTTCGGTATTGACGGCATTGTTATAAAAGTTAACTCCTACGAGCAACAGAATCGGCTTGGCTTTACAGCAAAATCACCACGCTGGGCCATTGCTTACAAATATAAAGCTAAGCAGGCACTGACAAAATTACTGTCTGTTGATTTTCAAGTAGGGCGCACTGGGGCCGTTACGCCTGTTGCCAACCTTGGGCCGGTTTCTCTTGCAGGAACTATAGTAAAAAGAGCATCTCTGCACAACGCAGATATTATTAAAAAACTGGATGTACGCATCGGGGATATGGTTTTTGTTGAAAAAGGAGGCGAAATTATTCCAAAAATAACCAACGTTGACTTGTCCCAACGAAATCAGGATAGTGTAGAATTGCAATTCCCTAATATTTGCCCTGAATGTGGAACAGAACTTAAACGTAATGAAGGCGAAGCCATTCATTATTGCCCTAATGAAAACGGCTGTCCACCTCAAATTAAAGGTAAAATTGAGCATTTTATCAGTAAAAAAGCCATGAACATAGACAGCCTGGGGGAAGGCAAAGTGGAATTACTTTATGAAAAGGGTTTAATTCGTAATATTGACGACTTATATAATCTAAAAGCCGAAAACTTAATCGGCCTTGAAAAAGAATATTTACTCGAAAATCCGGAAAAATCAAGGATAGTAAAATTCAGAGAAAAAACTGTTGAAAATATTCTTAAAGGAATTGAAGTGTCAAAACAGGTTCCTTTTGAAAGGGTTTTGTATGCCATTGGGATTCGTTATGTTGGGGAAACTGTCGCTAAAAAACTTGCATATCATTTCAACAACATTGAGAACCTCCAAAAAGCCAGTTTTGACGAGTTAAAAGAAGCTGAAGAAATAGGTGAAAAAATAGCCGGAAGTATTCAAAAATACTTCAACGAACTGCAAAATATTCAAATAATTAATTCATTAAAAACTCAGGGATTAAAATTTAATATTGATAAATCTTCTTTTTCAAAGTTGTCAGAAAAATTGAAAGGTAAATCTTTTGTTGTTTCAGGGGTTTTTACTGTCTCGCGCGACGAAATAAAAACTTTAATAGAAAAACATGGTGGGCACAACACAGGTTCTATCTCAACTAAAACAGATTATATACTTGCAGGAGATAATATGGGACCGGAAAAAAAGAAAAAAGCTCTAAAATTGAACATCCCGGTTATTTCAGAGAACGAGTTTTACGAAATGATTCGCTCATAAATCTTATATTTGTAACCTAATTAATTTGTTATGAATATCGAACAATGCATTAATGAATCTATTGAAGTTAAAAAACGTTTGCTGGAAAATACTTCTCTGTTAAATACCATTAATGAAATAAGTATGCTGGCAGTTGAGGTATTTAAGAATAACGGGCGTATTTTGTTTTGCGGCAACGGTGGAAGCGCTGCAGATGCCCAGCACATTGCCGCCGAATTATCGGGGCGTTTTGCTTTCGACAGAGAACCCCTTGATGCCGAAGCTTTGCATGTAAATACATCCTATCTTACAGCCGTAGCTAATGATTATAATTTTGATGAGGTTTATGCAAGGTTGGTAAAAGCCAGGGGCAGACAAGGAGATATGCTCATAGCACTTTCCACATCAGGAAACTCCCCTAACATAATAAATGCTGTTGATGCAGCAAAAAAATGTGGCATTATTACTGTCGGATTGACAGGAGATAGTGGCGGAAAGATAAAAGATGTAGTGGACTATCTCATTAACGTGCCTTCAAGCGAGACACCCCGTATACAGGAAGCCCACATACTTATCGGCCACATTTTCTGCATGTTGGTTGAAAATAAATTATTTAAAAGCAAGTAGAAAATTAATTTTATTTATGTTGTTACGTTTAACCGACAGGCAAAAATGGACACTGTTTCTTGACCGTGACGGAGTAATAAATAAGAAACTTCAGGATGATTACGTAAAGAATTGGCAAGGATTTGAATTCCTTCCCGGAGTTATTGAGGCTTTGTCCCTCTTAAAAAAGTATTTTGACCGTATTATTGTAATTACCAATCAGCAAGGCATAGGAAAAGAATTAATGAGTGAAAAAGATTTAAAAAATATTCACAAACATATGTGCAATGTGATAGAAAACGGTGGTGGTAGAATTGACAGAATATATTTTTGTCCAGATGTAAACTCTAAAAATGACTCCTGCCGCAAACCAGGCATCAAAATGGCGATGATGGCTAAAGCTGATTTTCCAGAGATAGACTTTCAACATACAATCATGATTGGAGATTCAATTACTGACATGAAATTTGCAAGAAATATCGGTGCTTTAACTGTATTCATCAGCAATAATAAATCATTGCAAAATGATAATAAACAACTTATTGATTACGTTTTTAATAACCTAAATGAATTTGCTAAATATTTGTATGATATCAACCATTAAATACAAGCTTCTAACAACAATTTTTGTTTTTATAACAGGAACTATTTTAGCTCAGCCCCAAAACGTAACAGACTCGTTGGGCCGTAAACAGGGATATTGGAAAAAATATGTTAAAGATACACTTAAATACGAAGGGCAATTTGTTAATGATAAACCCGTAGGAGAATTTAAATATTATTATCCTGACAAAAAAATCAAAGCTATAACTCTTTATTCTGACAGCGGACGAAATGCACAAACGGTAATGTACTTCAACAATGGAAAGAAAAACGGCGAAGGGTTGTACATTGACAAAAAAAAGGAAGGGCTCTGGGTTTATTATGGCATGAATGAGTTGAAAATCTCCGAAGAAAATTATAAAAACGGGATTAAAGAAGGTACTTGGAAATATTTCTATGATGACAAAAAAATCAACAGGATAGAAAATTACATAAATGGTATACTTGATGGGGAATGTATGGAATTTTACGCAGATAGTATTTTAAAAATGAAATGCTTTTATAAAAACGGGAAACTTGATGGAAAATATCAATATTTTTATATCTCGGGAAAAATATTATACACAGGTTATTATAAGACAGATTACAAAGATGGAGAATGGATGTTTTTTAATGAAAATAATTTTGGAGAACGAAAATTAACTTACAAGAATGGAACACTTTTAAAGGAAGAAATTATTTTAAAGCATCAGGAAGGAAGTATAAAGTATATTAACATTGAAGATATTGCATACTGTTATTTTAAGGACAAATCGACAATTATAAAGTTGAATTCAGGTGAAGAACTTCCCTTTTCAACTGATTTTAATGAACTTGAAAAACAACTCGGGCAATATAAATTCTTCAGAGTTAAACAGGATTTTATAGTTTCTGCCTGGTCAGTTAAAAACCGAAAGACATTCAACACAAGCAACCCTGTGCTCATACTTAACCCTGACCCCGGCAAACAAATTGAAGTTCAAAAAGATAATCTCGAAGCTTTTATGTCCTGGGCAGGCATAATTAAATACGAATAATGCAATGCCGGAAAAAGGCCGAATATTGGTAGCAATGAGTGGAGGCCTCGATAGTAGTGTTTCCGCTTTATTATTACAAAAAAAAGGATATGAAATTGTTGGGGCGACTTTTCGCACCTGGGATTATATTACTGAAAGTTGTAATGCAAAAAACAACGGGTGTTGCAGCATTGAAGCCATTCACGAAGCATCCGCATTTTCAGCCGAAAATGGTTTCGAACACCACATTCTTGATTTCAGGCAGGATTTCCGTAAAATAGTAATCGACGACTTCGTGAATGAATACCGGGCAGGCAGGACGCCCAATCCCTGTGTCACTTGCAATGCAAAAATAAAATGGGGATTGCTGCTTGAAAAGGCCAAAGAGCTGGGATGTGCCCAAATTGCAACCGGGCATTATGCTTGTATTGGCAATAATAGCGACAGGTATTTCCTAAAAAAAGCAGTTGACAAAGATAAAGACCAGACTTACTTTTTATGGCAACTCACCAGTGAACAACTTAGTAAAACTATTTTTCCACTGGGCAGTTATCGCAAAAAACAAATCAGAGAGATGGCTTCTGATCTGGGATTCAGCAAACTTTCTTCAAAACGTGAAAGCCAGGAGATTTGTTTTATTCCCCAAAATGATTATGCTGAATTTATTGAAAGGGAATATCCTACTGTAATGAATTCAATTGGAGAAGGAGACCTTTTAGACACACATGGAAATATCATCGGGCGTCATAAAGGATTTATTCATTATACTATCGGGCAACGTAAAGGGCTTGGTTTTGCAGCAGGTTACCCCCTTTATGTTAAACAAACAGATGCTTTAAAAAATACGGTAACACTTGCTAAACGCGAAGAATTATTTAGCAATGAGCTTTTTGCATCGGGGTTAAACTTCACAAAATATGAAGATTTTGAGCACTTTGAAAATATAACTACGTGTATCCGTTACAATGATAAGGGGACAAAAAGTAGCATAATTAAAAAGGAAGGAAACGTACATGTCATTTTTGAAGAGCCTGTCCTTGCGATTACACCCGGTCAATCAGTTGCGTTTTATGAAGGGAAGAATTTGATCGGGGGAGGTATAATTAAATGAAAACCATATATTTTTCATAAATTTGCACTATCCCCATTATGAAAAAAATTCACTTCATAATATTCATTGTAACTTCCCTGTTCATTCTTTTTTCATGCAAAAAAGAAACTGAACTACCATTAAATATGGGATACCGGTATTTCCCAATCAATACAGGACATTGGATGATATATGATGTTGATTCTGTCAGTTATAATGATTTTACAGGGCAAATTGATTCATTCAGCTATCAGATTAAAGAAGTTATTGAATCTGTATTTATTGACAACTCCGGTAATGAAACGCAACGCATTGAAAGATATGTAAGGGAAAACGATACTTCTGAGTGGATTATCAGGGATGTATGGTATCAGAACCGAACAACAACAACAGCGGAACGTGTCGAGGAAAATTTAAGATTTGTCAAACTTATTTTCCCTGTCGAAACTGGGAAGAAGTGGGATGGGAATTCATTTAATACTCTTAGCCCTCAAACTTATGAATTGCAAGAAACCCACTCATCAAAAACTATTAATGGTAATTATTTTGACTCAACGGCTACAATACTTCAAAAATCATTTTACACCATCATTAGCGAAGATTTTCAACAGGAAATCTATGCCACAGGGATGGGGATGGTTTATAAAAAATACACATCCCTGATAAAAACTCCTGCCGGGTTGGTAACTAGCGGAATTGATTATACTTATTCAATACATACATACGGAAATTAAAAATAAAATGAAAAGAATATTTTTTGTTCTCATCTTGATGTTTTTTTATCTAACTACTGATGCACAATATATAGTTTCTAAATTCAGGGTTACTTTCACTGATAAAAACAACTCTCCTTATTCCATTGATAACCCCCAGGAATTTCTAAGCCAAAGAGCAATTGACAGGAGAACCAAACAAAACATCCCTGTTTCTGTTGACGATTTGCCTGTAAACGCATGGTATATTGACAGTTTAAAAAACGCAGGCGCAATCGTATTGACTGTTTCAAAATGGTTTAATTGTGTTACCATTCAAACAACAGATATCAATGTGATGAACAAAGTTCTCTCCTTTCCCTTTGTAATCGATGTTGATTCTTTGGCAGAGACATCTCTGAAAAAAGGCGTAAAACTAAAGAAACATAAAGACACCATGGAAGGAAACCTGAACTATATTAACAACACTCCTCTTCTATCAAGTCAACCAAATATTAAAATGCATGAAAATACGACATCATATGATTACGGAAATGCTTATTCACAAGTTCATATGATAGGTACAGATTATTTACATGAACAGAATTATCGTGGTGAAAATATGGTTATTGCTGTTTTGGATGCGGGTTTTTTTAATGTAAATTCTTTGCGCGCTTTTGACAGTTTATGGCATAATGGCCAGATTTTAGGCACAAAAGATTTTGTTGAACCTGGAGGCGATGTATTCCAGAGAAGTACTCACGGAATGATGGTACTATCTATTATGGGAGGTAATATTCCCGGAGAACTAATAGGCACAGCCCCCAAAGCAAAATACTGGCTTCTGCGTTCAGAAGATTCTGACAGCGAGTACCCAATAGAAGAAGATAACTGGGTGGTTGCAGCTGAATTTGCTGACAGTGTTGGGGCTGATATAATCAACTCATCACTTGGATATACTGATTTTTACTACGACGACTGGAGTTATACATATCAGAATATGGACGGGCAAACGGCACGTTCGACACTAGGAGCAAAAATGGCTTCTTCACGGGGAATACTTGTGGTTAACAGCGCAGGCAACTCGGGTAACAATGATTGGTTCTATATTGGCGCTCCTGCCGATGCAGAAAATATTATTACAGTTGGTGCTGTTAACTCAAAGGGCAATATCTCAAATTTCAGTTCAAGAGGCCCCACAGCTGATGGAAGATTAAAGCCTACTGTTTGTGCAATGGGAGAAGGAACATATGTTTCCTCTTCATCAGGTAGCATTACTTCCGGAAATGGGACTTCCTTTTCTTCACCTGTCATTGCAGGCTCTATGGCGTGTTTATGGCAGGCAAACCCTAACAAAACAAATTTGCAAATAATTGAAGCAGTTATCGCTTCCGGAAACAGATATCTGAATCCCGGGCCAGAATATGGATTCGGTGTCCCCAATCTTATGGCCGCAAACCTTATACTTAATGGAAATTCATTCCAGAATTTTGACAAGGAGAACAACCTGACTGTATTCCCCAACCCTTTTGAAGAAACATTTCAGATAATCTTTTATTCAAGCGATACGACTGCAATGGATATTTTTTTATATGACATGACAGGGAAAGTGGTTTATCAGAAAGAAAAAGTTTTACGCACATTAGGATGTAACAGTATAAACATCTCTGCTATTGGTGATTTATCAAAAGGTTATTACACCTTAAAAACGATAACATCAAACGCAACTTATTCGACAAAAATTATGAAGTTGAAATAATCCAAAAAAAAAGAGGCGTTCCTGCCTCTTTTTTATAGTGGTATGTAAAAAAATTATTTTCTTTTACTTGCAGTCGGCACTCCACGCCTGTTTTGTTTGTTTTTAATGATATAATTCTTGTTAATAGGAATTATATTTTTCTTCAATTTTTTCTGATAAGGTGAATGATATCTTTTTGAAATAGCAGTTCTTCTGCGCTTTATCATCCTTTTGTAGCGGTAATGCCTTGTACAGGACTCAAATGCTATCTCAACAATGAATACTGCAAGCAATATCACGTACCATTTTTTTAAATATCTCATAATGTTATTTATCATTTTACGAGAAAGTGCTCTTTTTTGTATGTATAATTTCCGACGGTAAAACTAATAATTTTTTTTTACAAACAAACAAAAAAAAATATCCATTTTTAATTAATACGTTTTATACTGAAAATTTATAATTTATGTTACAAAAGAAAAACATTTTTTTTAATTAATTCAATTTTTAAGAAAAAATATATTTTTTGTTTGTATTTGCAGATTGCTAAAATAACTAAATCTTTGCTCCCTTGCTCTATGTTTTTCTTATTTTTTATATGTGCCTTTTAAAAAAGTCAGTAACTTTGAAGAAAAATATTATGCAAAAAAGGATTTTCATCTTACTATTTTTGTTGTTCGCCCTGTATTTCAAAAATTTTACTTTTGGACAGTTAAATGGAATTTATACAATTGGAAACGCACCCTCTGATTATCAAACTTTTACTGCAGCCCTGAACGACTTACATTCACAAGGTATTATCAGCAGTGTCGTATTCGAAATAAAACCCGGAACTTATACCGAACAAATATCTATTAACCCCATTACCGGCGCAAATGCAACTAATACAATTACATTTCAACCACAAGACAACAATGTCAGCTCTGTAACACTACAATTTTCATCATCTGCCTCAGCTGCAAATAATTATGTTATTAAGCTTGACGGAGCTGATTTCATCAATTTTGACAAGCTGACCATCATAAGAACTGACACTTTCTTGTACAGCAGGGTAATAGAAATTTCAGGCTCGGCTCGCAAAAACTCATTCACAAATAATATTATTGAAGGTAATACCAATCAAAATACTAAAATTGTAGCTTCAGTTATTGGAACTGACAGTTCCGGCAGTAAAAGTTATAATACTTTTAACAATAATATTATCAGATACGGTTCTCATGGCTTATTTTATGTCGGTCAAAGCAACACTATCCCCGATTCTTGCGTGATTGTGTCAAACAATCAATTTATTGGCCAGTTCGCCAAGGGATTACGCATGAAATACCAAAGATTCCTCAACATCAGTAATAATGAAATAACTTCTAATGTAATAAACAATAATTATAATGCCATGTATTTCCAATATTCAAACGATACCATGCGCATTGTGAACAATAAAATTGCTATTGCAACAGGTTATGGCATTAATATGTGGAATTGTAATGAAACTGTTGTAGTAAATGCTCTTATTGCAAATAACTTCATTTCAATAATCAGCAATCAAACGAGCATTAACGCAATCGGAATTTATATTTTTAACAGCAAATATCAGCACATCCTTCATAATAGCATTAATGTACAAAATGGCACACCTATAAATAGTTCATGCATAAATTTAAACGGCAGTTCAACCGCAAGTTTATATATTAAAAATAATATTTTTAAAAATTCCGGTGGCGGATATGCTTATTATGTCAGCAAAACAACAAGCACTCCCATTGCAGCTTCCAATTATAACGACCTTTTCGTTGGCACAGGTAATTATATTGGGTACTGGCAGTACAGCGAAAATATTTCTCCCCCGCTTACCAATTGGCAGAATGTTTCTTCATTTGACCAAAATTCTTTTACTACCAATCCTAATTATATTTCCTCAACCGACCTGCATGTTACAAGCACAGTGCTGAATGGCGCCGCAACAAACAATTTATCTCCATTTGTTATTTCAACAGATATTGACGGAGATATAAGAAACGCAACAACACCTGATGTCGGGGCTGATGAGTTTCACATTAATGACCTCGGAATAGACTCAGTGTTGATGCCCGCTTCGGGGGTTTATTGTCAGAATACAGAGTTTAATGTTAAGGTTCGGATTAAAAATTATGGGTATAATAACTATAATGGTGCTATTTCGGTTTATTACCGTATTGCTGAAGGCACACAAGTAAATGAAACTACACCATCTTTGTCAATACCTGCCGGAGGAACTCAGGAATACACCTTTTCAAATACTGAAACACCAGATACCACAGGACAATTTGTATTTATAGCAGGAACTAATATCACGGAAGATAATAACCGGGCAAACGATACTTCGAGCAATATTATCCCCATTCTTAAACTTCCCGTTGCCGGATTTACATATGAAATAAACGAGCTTGAAGCAACCTTCACCAATACATCTGAAAATGCAATTCTTTACTTATGGAATTTTGGAGACGGTAGTGCCAACAGCAATGCCGCAAATCCTGTTCATACTTTTCCAGCTTATGGAAATTACAACATCATGCTCGTTGCTTCCAATGCATGCAGCAGCGATATTGAAAACCAATCAATCGGTATTGTTGGAATAATTGAAAATTCATCAACAGAGCTTATTGCTGTTTCTCCAATTCCTGCTGATGATTATATCATAATTGATATAACTCAAGAAACAGAACTTGTAAAATCTGTTAGTATCATGGATATCAATGGGAAACTGATTTGCAGTCGTTCACTACTAAATAATAGTTCAAAACAATATAAACTTAGTGTGTCAGATTTTACTGAGGGCATGTATTTTCTGATAATGAATTTTGAAAACAAAATTGTTTGCAAAAAAATACTGATTCACAGAAACTAAGAGCCTTTAACACCAGTTTTTTCTTTGCATTGGCTCATTTTTCATAACATTATTGACAAAAAATATTATTTTTGTGTGGATTAAATTTGTTCAGGATGCTCTTGCGAGTTGACAATATATGATGAAAAACCTTTTTGTAAAAATATCACTTATAATTATTGTTCTTGTTTTAATCATTATTAAGAATACAACTTTTGCACAGGGAAACGGAGAGCAAACATTTGAAATTATCGAAAGCCTGAATGACAGCATTGACCTTCGTTCAAATTTTTATGATGACACGGATTCTCTCTCAGAATATTTTCCTGCTCACGGATTATATGAAACATGGGATAACGATGGGATATATTACCCTCAGGTAGATTTTTCAAGTAAAAAAGATACTACTTTATTGATTCTTTGCGATAATAAAACAAATTTCTATACTCATCCGCATAAAGGACACATCAATTCTGAATATGGTTATCGGCGTAGGCGTTTCCATTATGGAATTGATATAGATTTAAATATTGGTGATAGCGTTAAAAGTGCATTTGACGGCATGGTGCGAATTTCAAAATATCACAGAGGATATGGGAATGTTGTCGTGGTTAGGCATTTTAATGGCCTGGAAACTGTTTATGGGCATTTATCAGGATTCCGCGTCAGGGAAAACCAGATGGTTAAGGCCGGACAAATTCTCGGCTATGGTGGCAGCACAGGTCGTTCAACAGGGCCACACCTTCACTTTGAAGTACGTTATCTGGGCACACCTATGAACCCCAGAAAAGTTATAGATTTCGAAAAATTTAAACTATTAAGTGATACCCTTTTAATAACAAATAAAACTTTTGCAAAATCTGCCAGTAAAACTTACCCTAAAACCTCTAAATCCAGTTATTCAGGTAGTTCCAAAGGCTCTGGAAATTATTATTATGTCAAAAAAGGAGATACACTAGGTCATATTGCATCAAAATACGGGACTTCGGTTTCAACATTATGCAAGCTTAACGGTATCTCATCAAAAAGCATATTACAAATCGGCCAAAAAATCCGCGTCAGATAATTTATGAACATCATTTTGTGAATTATTTTCATTTATTTCCTGAGTAGATTATAAAAATAAATTACTTTTGCCAGCAAATGGTGCCGGTATTGAGTATTTTGATACCGTAAAGGGAATCAGGTTAAAATCCTGAACAGTACCCGCTGCTGTGAGTTCTATGAAAACTTTTTATGCACTCTTGTCACTGTCCGTTATTTATGGGATGGGAAGACGCATAAAAGGGGAACAAGTCAGAAAACCTGCCATTGAATATTTGTTATTTATAGCTTTCGGGGAAAAAAGCTTGAATAGATAAATCAAATTTCTTTTTTATCTGTTTTTCCCAAAAAGTTACAAGTAACATACTGGTAAATATGTTATTGTGTTAAAAACAGGAATCATCGGCTTTTTTGTATTTTTTACAGCAACTTTTTCTTTTGCTCAAAAACCAATCAACGACTCCATTTTTTTACTGCAGGAAGTGGAAATTAAAACGGAACGTTATTCAAATAACATCATTGGAGTTAAAACCATTGAAATTGACAGCAATTATATGAAAATGTTTGAAACAAAAAGCCTGAACGATGCTCTGGCACAAATTTCAACACTATATATAAAATCTAATGGTGTGTCGGGATTAAGCACTATTGCAATAAGAGGAACCGGAACTTCTCATACTGCCATTTTGTGGAATGGCTTTAATATTCACAATCCCATGAATGGCGGCATGGACTTATCTTTAGTGCCTGTCGGGTTTAACAATAAAATATCCATACAGTATAATGGGCCATCAGCTTTGTATGGAAGCGGCTCCATTGGAGGAATAATTCATCTGACTGACATTCCAAGGTTCGGGAAAGGGCTGGCTGTTTATGCAGGGGCAGATTACGGCAGTTTCATCAATTATTCAGCAAATGCAGGTCTTGAGTATAGCAATCAAAATAACAGCAGTGAATTTAGAGCTTTTTTCCATGAAGGGAAAAATAATTTTTCTTATTCAAACTTGGCTAAATATGGCAATCCGAAAGAAAAACAAATTCACTCTGACATGAAACAATATGGAGCAAGCCTGAACGAATCCTATAAGTTCAATGATAAGAATATTCTTAATTTCCGCCTCTGGTATCAAAAAAGCGACAGAAATATCCCGCCAACAATGACACAGGAGTTCAGTTCGGCAGAACAGGGCGATGAATTTTTAAGAAGTGCGGCAGAATGGAATAATATCGGTCTGCGTTACCGGCTTTTTATCCGCTCGGCATTGTTTTATGAAACATACCGATACGATGAGCCCGATAAAAATATTTTCTCAAAAAGCAAGTCCCTTCTCTCTGTGGATGAAGCAGAGATATATGTCAAAATATTCCCTTTTCATACCATAAACACTGGAATAAACTATACGTATTCAAAAGGAATATGTGATTACTATTCTGATGCCAAAACACAGCAATCGCTGGCCGTTTATGTTTCCTATACCGCCGTAAGCAAAAAAAACTTATGGAAATTCAATGGCAGTTTACGAGGAGAGTACAACGACATGGGGCTGCTGCCGCCAATGTTTTCGGCAGGTATGGAAATTAAAATCTATAAAGAACTTATTTTATATGCTAATTTTAGCAGGAACTACAGGGTGCCAACCATGAATGATATGTTTTGGTATCCGGGAGGCAATCCAGAGCTTAAACCAGAAAATGCTTACGTCGAAGAGCTGGGAATTAAACAAAATATCACTTGCAAAAAAATAAAAATTCACTATTCTGTATCCGGTTATAATAATAATGTAACAAACTGGATAATATGGCTGCCCGAGTCGTATTACTGGTCGCCGCAAAACATTCAGGCCGTTTGGGGCCGGGGGGCTGAAAGCAATATAGCTGCTGACATTCCCATTCGAAAAAGCGTGCTGAAAATTCAACTCGAAGCCGCATATACCAAATCTACCGTTGAAAAAAGTTCAAACATTACTTCTCTTGGCAAACAGCTTATTTATACACCGGAAGCAAATGCAGGTCTCATTATTTTATGGTCATATAACACTTTTGCCTGTTCCTATAATATGAACTTTGTTTCAGCACGATATACCTCTCCGGATAATTCAGAACAACTTCAATCCTATCTGTTGGGGAACATCCATCTTGCAAAAGAATTTAAAATAAAAGATTTCGGCCTCGGAATATTTTTTCATCTTAATAATATCTGGAACCAGGAATACCAGACTATTGCTTGGCAGGCCATGCCCGGTATAAATTTCAACACAGGAATTAAATTAAATTTCAATAAAAAAACAAACAAAACATGAAAACAAAAAAATTATCAATTATCACTGCATTAGTAATTATAATGTTATTATTGATGCCCCCTGTAGCTAAAACTCAGACAATTTCTGATTTTGAAACCCCCGTTCTGCCTGCCGATACTTTCTGGAACGGAAGTGACGGCTCTGGTGGATTTGCAAATGGCAACGCCTGGTTCAATAACAAATTTACGGACTGGGGTGGTGGATTTACTTCATGGGGCGGTTTTAGTTACTCAAGTATGCGTGACACCCTGACACAGAGTTTTACTAATGACCTTAGCGCAATAAGCTGTTTTGGATTTAATAATTCGCAACAATATGCCGTCTGTTATGTGAGTGTTTTCGACCCTTTGCCGGTTATCAGGCTCACAGGAATAGCACAGAACGACAGTGTCAGCGGCCTTTATATTACAAATTCCACTTATGGATATCTTACCATGAAAAACGGGGATTTTGCCACAAAAAAATTCGGCGGGGCAGACGGCACTGACCCGGATTGGTTCACAGTTGCAATTTACGGGTATAAAGACGGCATGAAAAAAGCCGACAGTGTCTTGTTTTACCTTGCAGATTTCAGGTCAGCCGATTCTACTGAAGATTACATTGTAAAAACCTGGGAATGGGTAGATTTAAAAATTCTGGGAAAAGTTGACAGCCTGGAATTCAATATGTTCTCAACCGACACTGTTGGCGGGTTTGGTATTAACAACCCCACCTATTTCTGCATAGACAACCTTATCACAAATCATAATAGTTTTGCATCGGTAAAGGAAAATATTTCAGAACAAATTCTGATATACCCAAACCCCGCTAATGATTTCATTTATGTTAAAAATATTCCTGTAGATAAACAAGCAACAATATTTGTAAATGATATTTACGGAAAAATTGTTTTTATTATCCCAGTTAATGAATCGTTCGCATATCTTGATATCAGGCATCTCTCGCCAGGTATTTATACAATTATATGTAATGGATTGTGTGCAAAGTTTTTAAAAAAATAAAAAAACTATGAAATATTTTCTCATACTGATTCTTATATTACCTTATGCTGGGTTAGCTCAATTTCCGCCACCTGCTGGACAAACAGGAACTACAGCCATTTATAAGGATAGTACTATTATTGTTTCATGGGCAAGCAGTTGTTCTGTGGCTCGAGGCTGGCAAAATATAGCCGACACCACACTTGGCAGAGCTGATGTGGGAGATAGTTCCATGGCCACAGGACAGGCAGGAACCAACGGTGTGGTTAGCCTTGGAGACGGTGGATATGCCACACTCACATTTCCCAATCCCATTACTAACGGCTCATCATGGGACTTTGCCGTTTTTGAAAATGGGTTTACGGACACTTTCCTTGAGCTTGCATTTGTTGAAGTTAGTTCTGATGGTATTTTATTCTATCGCTTTCCTTCAACATCCCTTACTGATACTTTAGTTCAGGTTGAAGCCTATGGCGGGCTTGATGCAGCAAAACTTAACAACCTTGCCGGGAAATACCGTATGTTTTACGGCACTCCTTTCGACCTTGAAGAACTAAAAGACTCAGTGGAACTGGACATAAATCACATTACACATGTCAGAATCAGAGATGTAGTTGGTTCTCTGGATAATAATTATGCGACCTACGATTCTCATGTTAAAAAAATCAATGACCCCTGGCCCACCCCTTTCAACTCCTCCGGCTTTGACCTTGACGCAGTTGGTGTTATAAATCAAATTGCCTCTGTCAAAGAAAATGATAATAATACAAATTTATCCTTTTACCCGAATCCCTGCAGAAATACAATAACAATTAATTACAACGATATAAGCAGCGGGGCAATATTATCAATACTGAATTTATCAGGAATGTGTATTAAGCAACAAAAAATCGTGGAGCAAACCATCCTAATAAACATCTCTGATATCACTCCGGGAATTTATTTATTGAGGCTTGCCAGCGAAAAACAAACCATTTACAAAAAACTAATCAAGCTATGAAAAAGCGAATCAAAGCCTGTATTTTTTATACTTTAGCATGCGCCCTGCTTATATCTTCATGCAAAAAAAATACTCCTCCGGATGATATTCCAGATATCAGTGCCGGGAAAGGCGTTTTCATTGTCAATGAAGGTAATTTTCAATGGAGCAATGCCTCAGTGAGCTACTATAACTTTGATGATGGTTCATTTTCAGAGGACATTTTTAAACAAGCTAATAACAGGCCATTGGGAGATGTTGCGCAATCCATGTATGTGTTTAATGGGAAAGGCTATATTGTCGTAAACAATTCTAATAAAATAGAAATAGTTAATATCGTTGATTTTACTTCTGCTGGTGTCATAACAGGATTGAATTCTCCGAGGTATTTTTTGCCTATCAACACCTCAAAAGCCTATGTTTCAGAGCTCTACAGTAAGTGTATTCATATCATAGATTTAAACTCAAATACCAAAACAGCTAGTATTCCGTGTACAGGCAGCAGCGAAGAGATGATATTTGCCGATGAGCAAGTTGTTGTTACCAACACGAGGACAAATTATATATACCTCATCAATTCAAATAATGATATTATTACCGACAGTATAATGGTAGGGTTTGCGTCAAATTCTCTGGCGAAAGATAAAAATGGGAAATTATGGGTAATGTGCGCAGGAGATGAAATTAACAGTATCAAGGCTTCGTTACATTGCGTAAATCTTCAAACCAAAGAAGTGGAAAAAAATTTCGACCTGAATGTATCTTTGAATATCTGGGACAAAATGAGAATGAACAACACTAAAGACACTATTTATTATATGTGTAACGGAGTTTATAAAATGTCCATTGATGCATCAACCCTGCCGGCATCACCGTTTATATCACAGGGCAATTGCCTTTTTCTTGGAATTGCTGTTAATCCCAATAACAATAATATTGCTGTGGCTGATGCTGTGGACTATATACAAAAAGGGAAAGTGTACTATTATTCTTCAAACGGCAGCCTGTTAACAACCATCAACTCCGGAGTTATTCCTGTTGATTTTTATTTCAACTAAATCCTGTCTAAAAATACGATGCCATTCAGGTGATCAATCTCATGCTGAAATATATGTGCTGTGTATTTTTGAGTTATCCTTTCGGCTTTGTGTGTGCCATCCGGCAGGTCGTATTCTACATCCACCCAAATAGCACGCAGAGAATTCTGCTGAATTCCGGGTATTGACAAACAGCCGTCAGAACGCCATTCAGTTGTGTCGGAATATTTTGTAATTACAGGATTTAAAAATACTTCCCATGGACGGTTATACATAGTTCCCTTATCATGGCGCTGCACCCAGATTATATTTCTGTTAATGCCAACCTGCGGGGCAGCTATACCGACTCCACCTTCATCAAGAACAGTTACTTTCATCCTGTCAATAAGAAAAAACAAGGTTGTTGTGTCATTAAGATTAACATCAATGGATTGGGCACGTAATATTAAAGAATCTTCATAAATAAAATAATTCATAACCCTCATGATGGAATCCATGGCCCCATTGAATATTACAGCTTTCTCGGCATCAGTGAATGCAAGCTCATCAATGGGTGGAACATCAGGGTCGTCAAAAGTTTCTTTTTTGCATTGCGCAAACAAGGTAGCTGCAAAAAGAAGTAATAAAAGAAATGAGAATTTATTTTTAATTTTCATGCTTATATGATTACATTTGTGTTTGAAATGCAAATATATTAAAAACTTCATATAAATGAAAGCAAAAATTGAATGTCGTTGGATTAATAATATGGCATTTGAAGCAGAAGTTGATAATCACTCAATAAAAATGGATGCCGATGAACTTTCGGGAGGTGAAAATCTGGGACCAAAGCCAAAAGCATTATTATTGGTGTCCCTGGCAGGCTGTACCGGTATGGATGTTGTTTCCATTTTAAAAAAAATGAGGGTTGATATTGAAGATTTTTATATTACTGTGGAAGGAGATTTGGCAAATGAACACCCCAAATTTTTTGAAAAAATAAAAATTTTTTACCACTTCAAGGGAAAAAACCTTCCCATGGATAAAATCCAGAAAGCTGTAGAATTATCTCATGGAAATTATTGCGGTGTGGCTGAAACCCTGCGAAAAGGTACAGAACTGGAGCATGAAATAATAATTGAAGAATAAAACTCAAATACGTTATGCCTTTAATTTCTATAGTGATACCGTGTTTTAATGAGGGTGAAAATGTAGAACTGGTTTGTGCAAAACTTCTCGAATATTCTTTCCCTGATGCTCATACAGAAATTCTCTTTGTTGATGATGGTAGTGCAGACAACACCCTGCAAAGGATAAAGTCCCTTGCGGATAAGCACAAGGGAATAGTTAAATACATTTCCTTATCGCGAAATTTCGGCCATCAAAATGCTTTATTTGCCGGAATTTCAACGGCAAAAGGCGACTGTATTATCATGATGGATGGGGATATGCAACACCCGCCGGAAATAGTTCCGCAGATGGTTGAAAAATGGAAAGAAGGTTTTGATATTGTTTATACCATAAGAGAGCAGGATAAATCCCTCTCTTTGTTTAAAAGGTTTACTTCAAAATTATATTATAGGTTGTTGAATGCATTTTCAGACATTAAAGTTGACATGGGAGCAGCCGATTTCAGGTTAATAGACAGAAAAGTTGCCGATGTGATAAAAAACGACATCAATGAAAGTTTTTTGTTTCTGCGTGGTATATTCAACTGGGTAGGTTTCAATAAATTCGCTATTAGTTATATGCCCCATAAACGCCATGCAGGAAAATCAAAATATACTTTTCGTAAAATGTTCGCTTTGGCAACGAGCGGAATATTTTCATTTTCTATAAAACCCCTGAGGCTTGCAACTTATCTTGGGTTGTTTATGTCGCTAGTGTCTTTCGCTTATGGGTTTTACGCCTTATTCATGAACATTTTTACGGAAAAAACAGTGAGTGGATGGACTTCCGTCATATTCAGCATTCTTTTTGTCGGAGGGATAATCATGATTTTATTAGGTATCATTGGCGAATATATCGGAAGAATTTATGTTGAAGTTAAAAAACGACCCAGATTCCTGATTAAAGACTCAAATTATAACAAAACCACTATGGATTAAAAATCTATAGTAGTTTAGTTTTTAAAATTTATTAAACTCAAATTCGTCATTTGAACATTTATTTCTATCAGAGAACAAATATTAAGAATTGATATGAATTTTTAAATAAAATTTAGAATTCTTCAATTAAGTTCCTATCAGAAGTTCAAACTCAATGACTTTTGATCTTTATCTTACTCTAAGGTCTGCATTTCAGATACATTGAAAAATTTTTGTTTTACCTTTGCTCATTAAATTATAACTCATGTGCGGTATCTGCGGCATCATTGAAAAAAACAAAGACAATTCATCTTTGATGGTGGATATGCTCAAAATTATTGAGCACCGCGGACCTGATGATTACTCTGTTTACAATCATAAAGATTTTTGCCTTGGCCATCGCCGCCTCGCCATCATTGACCTTAACACCGGCAACCAACCCATTTTTAATGAAGACAAAAGTATTTGCATCATTTTTAATGGTGAAATCTATAATTACAAAGAGCTAAAAACCGAACTGTTGCAAAAAGGGCACTCTTTCAGCACTGCTACTGATACGGAAGTAATCGTTCATTTATATGAAGAAGAAGGTACAGATTTCATTCAAAAACTTAATGGAATTTTTGCTTTTGCACTGCTTGATAAAAATAACGACAGACTGCTCCTGGTCCGTGACCATTTCGGTGTCAAGCCTTTACATTATTATTTTAATAACGGATTGTTTATTTTCGGTTCAGAACAAAAAAGTATTTTACTTCATCCACTTGTCAGCCGTAATATCAATTACAACTCTCTCCACTCCCACCTAAACCTGCGATATACCCAAAGGAATGAAACACTTTTCGAAGGAATAAAACGCTTGCCACCGGCTCATTTTTTAATTTTTGAAAATCAAAGCATCCACATTAAGAAATACTGGAAATTGAAACCACAACCTGATGCGAGTATGAATGAAAAGGAAGCCATTGAAAAAATGCATTTTTTTATGAAACAGGCGGTGGAAAGGCAGCTGATGAGTGATGTGCCGCTGGGAGTCTATTTATCTGGCGGCATGGACAGTTCAACCATAGTACAAAAAATGCACGAGCTGGGAGTTGAGAAAATCAACACATTTACTATGGGATTCAATGAGCCCACCGACGAATTTCCCGATGCCGAACAAATCGCAAAGCATTTCAATACGAATCATCATACTTTATCCCTTTCTCTGAATCCGATGCAGCAATTCCCGCAGGTAATCTGGCATGCTGAAGAACCAAAAATCAATCTTCTGCAGGGTTTTAATATGTCGAAATTTGTCAGGCAAAATATAACGGTTGTACTTGGCGGTTTAGGCGGTGATGAGCTTTTTGCAGGATATGACATCCATAAATTTATTTTCCCATTCAATAAATTTCACAGATTAACGCCCTTATGGTTGCAAAAGATATTTCGTTGGAAATCGGAATTGCTTTTTAAGATGCAAAACCCCACCCATACCCTTACTCTTGATGAATACAGACGTGGATTACAAATGCTGCTTGCCTTAGGAAATATTGAACGTTTTTATCTTATCCTTAGAAATGTCTGGGATTTTGACAATGGGTTTTATAAAGAAATTTATCATCAGGATTTTTACCGGCAAATGCTCGCAGAAAGCCAGAAAGTTCACACAGAATTTGATGCATTTTTTAAAGATTCAAGACATTTAAACGCACTGGACCAAGTGCTTTTCACAGAGTTTCAGAGCAAAATGACAAATGATTACCTGCTCACTGAAGACAGGATGTCAATGGCTAATTCTATAGAAGAACGGGTACCTTTTCTTGATTTGGATTTGGTGAATTTTGGTTTTTCAATCCCCATACATTTAAAAATAAAAAACAATCAGACGAAATATCTGTTCCGTAAAGCCATGGCACAAAAGCTGCCGCAAAAAATTATCACGAAGAAAAAATGGGGGTTCACGGTGAATGCGTACCTGCAGTTTCAGAAAGACCTGAAGGCAACAGCAGAGAAAATACTCACACCGGAGTTTATTGAAAAACAAGGTATTTTTAATTATAGCTACATCAGGCGGATTATTGAGCACTCTCCTCACCCGAAAATGCGCTGGCATTATAATTATATATGGATTGTTATGGGGCTTGCTATTTGGCAGAAGATGTATATTGACGGAGATAATTTTAAAAAGAAAGAAATAGATTTGAAGCAGTATTTTAGCTAATCTTTGAGATTATCAGAGTGTTATATTATTAGTAAGTTGACAGTAAAATATGAATTACATGAGTACCACAATGACACTCAGGACACTAAGAGACACTAAGAAAAATTCTCTATTTTTTATCTAAAACTTAGTGAAATTAATTGCTCTAAGTGCCTAAGTGTTTATTTTTAAAATATAAAAAAATGAAATACTCTATAATCATCGCCACATACAATCGTCTGGAAGAAGTTAAAGAATTGCTGGCTTCGGCAGAAAATCTGGACTTTAGCCGTGATACTTTTGAATTAATATTTTCTGATGACGGCTCAACAGATGATACTGAAATTTTTTTAAAAAATTACAAATCGTCCAGCGGGTTAAATATCCGGTACCTTTATCAGCAGAATAAAGGCCCCGGGGAAGCACGCAACCATGGCATGAGAAAATCGCAGGGAGAATATTTTATATTTGTGGACTCCGATTGTATGTTTCCACCGGAATGGTTACAAAAAATCGATGAATACCTAAATAAAGAGCATCTGGATGCCTGGGGCGGTCCGGATACTTGCCACGAAAGTTTTTCGCCTCTGCTCAAAGCAATTAATTACTCCATGACTTCATTTATCGGCACAGGCGGCACCCGGGGCGGTAAAAAATCTGTTCAAAAAAAATTCTATCCGCGTAGCTTCAATATGGGGATTTCACGGAAAGTTTTTGAAACCATAGGTGGGATGGGCGGTTTGCGACACGGCCAGGATATGGAATTTTCAGGGAGAATTTATAATAGTGGTTTTAAAGTCGGATTAATTGCGGATGCATTTGTTTATCACAAAAGAAGAACATCTTTAAAACGATTTTATAAACAGGTGTTTAATTGGGGTGTTGCACGTGTGAACCTTGGTAAAATGGATAAACAAATGTTTAAACCGATACATTTTATCCCGGCATTATTAATCGCATTTTTTTTGTTGTTTGTCATTATCACTCCTTTTCCGTTTTTCCCGAAATGGCTTTGGTTTATTGCTGCTGCAGGTATTACATTTCTTGTAACCATTGCTTTTTTTCAATCGCTTGCAAAATATAAGAGCCTCAAAACATCACTGCTTTCAATCATCACGCTATATATTCAGATTATTGCATACGGCCTTGGCATGTGGAAAGGGTTGTTTCAGGTTTGGACAGGCAAAGGGACAGCCGAAGGATATTCCAAAAATTATTACAAATGATTCAATAATTTTCTATTTCTGATAAATAATAAATTAGATTCAACCAGTCCACTTTTCTATCTGTGTTTCCTATCCTTACAATAATCGTGTTTGTATTTGGGTTTATAAATACGTATTGACCCAGGAAGCCGTTGGCATAAAAAGTATTATTGTTAAACAACCAGAAATGATATGAATATTCATTCTGCTCTTCAATTGCGGGAGTTGTACATTTTTTTATCCACTCTTCAGGAACAATCTGTCTGCCCTCCCATTTTCCATCATTCAATATCAGCCTGCCAAACCTGGCAAAGTCTCGTACAACAGCATTGATACAACAGAAAGGCTTTTCAAATCCACTTTTATAACTATCAAGGCTCCAATATGCCGGGCTTTCCATTCCAAGAGGCTGCCAAATTTTTTCCTGAAGATATTCAGATAAAGACTTCCCTGTTGTACTTATAAGTATATTTCCCAGTAAAGTTGTATTTATACTTGCATACTCAAACATGGTTTGAGGATTTTTTTGTTTGTATATAAAACGTAAGTTCTTCAATAGGTTTTTGCTTACGAAATAAGTCGCTTCATTATTAACAGGAATAAGAAAACCTCTGTTAAATATAATCCCTGAACGCATATTCAACAAGTCTGCAATGGAAATGTTATCCATTCCTTTTCCCTTTAACTCCGGAATATAATCAGTAATAACATCATTGACATTATGAATAAACCCTTCTTCAATGGCAATTCCAATAAGAACAGAAACAATTGATTTTGTAACTGAAAATGAGTTTACAACAGAATTCTTATCATGTCCTTCAAAATATTTTTCGTACATGATAGTATCGTCGCGGATTATTATAAAAGCAACTGTTTTATCTGATACAAGAATCTCTTCAACAGAATTTAACTTCTCAGGGTTTAAATTATCAGGAATCAGGCATTGTAATTTATCGTTATTTGGTTTTTCATAGAAATAGGAATTTTTATTGCCTGTATCAATTTTTCTGTTTTCAAATATTTTATAGTCATCAACAGTTATTTTGCCATTCAGAAGAACTCTTCCTGTTGTGCCACATGAAACAAATGATAATAATATTAGTAAACTCCAAAATAATTTTATCAGCTTCATAAACTTCAGAATGAAACGCCAAGCTGGACTTCAAATCCCCTGAAATTAAGCCTGGTTCCTGGAAATTCTATATATTTTGTTTCCACAGTGTTTTGAAGTACTCCCCCCGTATAAGTTCCTTTTAAATCCAGTTTGCTTCCACCCAAATAATAGCCAAGCCCGGGGCTTATTGCAAGATTATCGTTTATCCATATCGTAACAGTCAACCCAAAAATAAATCCGTGTGAAATATTGTTTTTGTATGTAAAATCTGAAGAGCAAGCATCCCAGCCTTCATATTTCTGCAACATACGGTTCAGGTTTTCATAATTTATTTTTTGAAAGAACTGATAAGCGCCAAAATATCCGGCTCCTATATCAATGTCAACATTTCTGACAGGTATAGATAAGGCAGGCATAAAACTCAACGCCAAAGCATAAAAGGGCCCCATCAGAGGCTTGGAATTATCGAAGCCCGGAGGGATGCCATTCACCGACATACCACCAATTGAATAAATAGAACCTGTTGGAATAAGTTTTAAATACTTAACGGGTTGAACAGGATAACTATAATAAAATGGCGCAACAGGGAATGAAAATGCACCTTTTTCAGGAAAGAAATAAGCCACTCCCAATTGCCCCTTAGCAATTAAAGAGAACATGATACCTATGCAAAAAAAAACTATAGATTTTATGAAACCTGCATTCATTATTTATTGATAATTTCGTTCGCCGAATATTGCTGTTCCGACTCGTACAATTGTTGACCCTTCTTCAATGGCAATTTTAAAATCACTGCTCATCCCCATCGAAATTTCTTGAAATGTTACAACATTAGTAAAATACGTTAATTTCAATTCATCAAAACAACGCTTCAGTGTTTTAAACTCATTTCTGACAATTTTTTCATCATCTACAAAACTTGCCATTCCCATTACACCGCATATACGGATGTTTTTCATTTTAATAAAATCTTCAGAAGTCATGATTTCATGAGCGTCATTTATTGACAATCCGAATTTACTTTCCTCTGAAGCAATATGAAATTCAAACAAACAATCAATCATGCGGTTATTTTTCAGGGCTTCTTTATTAATTTCGGTCAGTAGTTTTAAACTGTCCACGCTGTGAATACATGAAATAAAAGGGGCAATGTATTTAACTTTATTGGTTTGCAGATGCCCTATCATGTGCCATTCGATATCCGAAGGCAAGTGCGGCTGTTTCTCAATTAATTCCTGCACCCGGTTTTCGCCAAATATCCGCTGGCCTGCATAATAAGCTTCAAAAATTCTTTTCACCGGTTGTTTTTTTGAAACAGCAAGTAACTTCACATCCGAAGGAATTTGTTTTAATACAATTTCTATGTTATCTGAAATTTTCATAAAATATGAGGGTAAAAATACAAATTTAAAATTCAGATTATGCATTAAAAAACAATAGAGAAGTGTTAGAAATTTCGCATCATGAAATACTTACACTGCTACATTAAAATCTCTCAAACATTCGTTTAATGAGGTTTTAAGATTAGTTGATTCTTTTCGTTTGCCAATAATCAACGCGCAAGTTATTGGATATTTCCCAGCAGGAAATTCTTTCAGATAAGTACCAGGAATAACTACAGAGCGTTCAGGAATAACTCCATGATATTCTAATGGTTCGCTGCCGCTAACATCAATTATTTTTGTAGAGTTTGTAATCACAACATTGGCCCCCAGCACAGCTTCTTTTTTTACATGCACGCCTTCCACAACAATGCTACGGGAGCCAATAAAGCAATTATTTTCAATGATAACGGGCGATGCCTGAACAGGCTCCAAAACGCCCCCAATGCCCACGCCACCACTCAGGTGTACATTTTTGCCTATTTGAGCACATGAACCGACAGTGGCCCAAGTATCCACCATAGTTCCACTATCCACATAAGCACCGATATTTACATAAGAGGGCATCATCACCACGCCGGATGCCAGATAAGAACCATAGCGGGCAATAGCATGCGGAACCACACGGATGCCTAATTCACGATAGTTTTTTTTCAAAGGTATTTTATCATTAAACTCCAGCGGACCCGCTTCTGAAACCTGCATCTGTTGAATCGGAAAATACAGTAAAACTGCTTTCTTTACCCATTCATTTAATTTCCAGTTTCCCTCCATAGGTTCACTAACTCTTAACTTACCCTTATCAAGAAGCTCAATGGTTTTGCGAATGGCATCACAGGTGCTGTCATCCTTGAGAAAATCGCGATTATCCCAGGAAGTTTCAACCTTTTTTATTAATTCTGAATACATACATTAATTGGAATTAAGTTGTGTTCAAAGTTAGGGAAAATTTGTATTTGTTTAATAGCATAATTAACCAATCAAAAAAAGCAATGATTATGGATTTTTATTTTTTGTTACCACTTTTAAATTTTTCGCAAACCGCAGGGATGTATAATAAGATAAATCAAAGCTTTGAGGCAAAACCTTTTGGAGAAAAAGAAAATGTAAAATCTTAAAAAAATTGTAATTTTGCAAACCACAGATTATGGGACGCATATTAGCTATAGATTACGGACAAAAGAGAGCAGGCATCGCAGTTACCGATGAATTGAAAATTATTGCCAACGGGCTTACCACGGTTAGCAGCCATGAAATTATATCTTTTCTGAAAAAATATTTATCAGAAGAAAGCGTTGAATGTATTGTAGTTGGGAAACCTTTACAAATGGATAACTCTCCATCCGAATCCGAAAAATACATCTCAATATTTATTTCATCAGTTAAAAAGGTATTCCCAGACATTCCGCTGGTCAGAATCGATGAACGGTTCACTTCTAAAATGGCATTTCAAACCATGCTTGATTCGGGTATTAGTAAAAAAAAGCGCCGCAACAAAGCACTTATAGATACCATCAGCGCTACTATAATTCTGCAATCATATCTTGAAACAATTAAGTAAAGAACTTATGAAATTACCTGTACTTGCTTTCGGAACAGCTTCGCTGAAAAATAAATCAGAATCTATTGACAAAGATTTTCCGGAATTGAAACAACTAATCGAAAACATGTTTGAAACCATGTATGGCTCTGCCGGTGTAGGGCTTGCAGCGCCTCAAATCGGAAAAAATATCCGTCTGTTCATTGTTGACACCAGCCCTTTTGGAGATGATTATCCCGACGGAAAAGATTTTAAAAGAGTATTTATTAACGCACAAATTACTCACAGAACCGGTGACGAATGGGCTTTTAATGAAGGATGCTTATGCATTCCGGAAGTTCGGGAGGATGTGATGCGTCCACCCACCATTACCATCAAGTATTATGATGAAGATTTTAATTTTCATACCGAAACTTATTCCGGAATCCGTGCACGGGTTATCCAACATGAATACGACCATATCGAAGGAATTTTGTTCGTTGACAGGCTCAGCCCATTAAAAAAAATGTTGATAAAGGGGAAACTATCAGCTATTTCCAAAGGATTGGTAGCAACCAAGTATAAAATGATTTACCCTCAATTAAAAAAACAAATAATCTAAGAATACAAACTATGAAAACATTAAAAACTTTAACATTACTTCTAATTGTTTTAATTTTTGCGTCCTGCCAACCTTCAAAAGATAAAGTGGTAAGGGACATTACAGAAAAGGAAAAAACCATTTATAGCGGAACAAATCCCATTCCTGACAAAACCAAAGTTGAGGAGTTAATCACCCTTTATAAGAAATTTGCCGAAGAATTTTCTGATGACTCCCTGGCTCCGGAATACCTATACAAAGGGGCTACTTTATTAATGAATAGTGAACAAAATGACGAAGCCATAAATCTCTTAGACAGAATTTTCAAAGATTATCCATCATTCAATAAGCTCCCTGAGGCATTGTTTCTCAAAGCATTTATTTACGAAAACAATATAAAAAACATCAACAAAGCTAGGGAAGCTTACAAAGATTTTCTTAATAAATACCCCGACAGCGACCTGGCTGATGACGCAAAGATATCGTTGGAAAACCTGGGAAAAACTCCAGAACAAATTATTAAGGAATTTGAACAAAAAATGAAGCAGCAGGAAGATTCGCTTGCAGCAGCTACAGCAAAAAAATAATGCCAGACAAAAAATCAGAACGATATGAGAGACTGTACCTGCAAGCATTTGAATTGCTTACAAAATGCAAGGACGTTACTGCACAAATGGCCACAGTTACAGCTATTCTTTTTAACAAAATGGACACTTTTTTCTGGTGTGGTTTTTATAAAGTGGAACCTGACAATCTCGTTGTAGTTACATATCAGGGGCCGCTTGCATGCCAGTTGTTACCCAAAAACAAAGGAGTTTGTTGGGCTACTGTGAACAAAAATGAAACTATCATTGTTCCTGATGTTCATGCTTTCCCGGGGCATATTGCCTGTGATTCAAGGTCAAAATCTGAAATAGTTGTCCCGTTGAAAGATAAAAAAGGTAAAATTATCGCTGTTCTTGACGTGGACAGCAAAGAATTAAATACTTTTGACGAGACTGACAAAAAATACCTTGAAAAGATTGTGAGCCTGATAAATATATAACAATATCAGGCAAATTCCATCTCAAGAAAAACTTTTAATGCTTCGGATTTAATTTTTGTATATAAGGTCCCATTTTTAGCATAAGCTATGTTACCTGTTTGCTCAGATACCACTATGGTGATTGAATCAGAAATTTCTGAAATTCCAACAGCTGCCCGATGCCTTAACCCTAATGAAGATGGGAAATTTTCGCTTCTTGTTAAGGGCAAAACACATCTTGCAGCTTTAATCCTATTGCCAACAATAACAATAGCGCCATCATGCAAAGGACTGTTTTTGAAAAATATATTTTCTATTAGTTGTTCTGTAATTTTCGAGTCTATTAACTCCCCTGTATTGACAAATTCATCAAGGTTGCTTCGTTTGGCAAGCACAATCAGGGCTCCGGTTTTTGTATCTGCCATTCTCTTACATGTTCTGACGATTGTTTCAATATTAACTAAACTCCCCTGTCTAACATTCATTTTCAGAAAAGTCAGCCATTTCTTCCTGCGTGATAAAAAACGAGGTGTCCCTATCATTAATAAAAATTGTCTTATTTCTCGCTGAAAAACTACAATAAGCGCAATGACACCCACACTCACAAACTGTCCGAGAATTTCAGACAGCAAGTCCATTTGCAGCATATTCACAAGTTTCCAGAGAAAATAAATCGAAACAATTCCCAAAAAAATATTTATGGCTGCTGTCCCCTTCATCAGGCGGTATAAATTATAAATCAACACAGCCACCAACAATATATCAATAACATCTGTTACCCTCAAGGACAAAAAATCGGCAATAAACAGGATAATCATTTCATTTTTTTTACAAAAATACGTCTTTTCATGTTATTGAAATATAAAGGTGGTAATAATGAATATCTATGAATTATATATTGCTTTTTTCACAACCAAATATTTTTTATTATTCTGAATTTTTTTTTAATATCTTTGGTACATAAAAATTAATCATTTATCAATCATAGAATACATGAAATGAATAAATTTAAAGCTTCTCTTTTTATCGTATTTATTACATACTTATTTTTTAATCATAAATCATTTTCGCAAAACACCAGCAATCTATTCACTAAAGAAAATAGCATTATTAATAATAAAGATAAGGAAAAAGTTGAAGCAAATTTTATCGCTAGTGACTCAATTATTTGTGCTGGCCATTATGTTACATTTACAAACCTTTCACCTAGTGGAAATAAGTTTATTTGGTATTTTGAAGGAGGGCAGCCCGATTCATCTTTTGTAAAAAACCCCCCGGTGATTTATTACTTTTATCCAGGAAGTTATACAGTAAGCTTAACGGCTATTCAAAGTAATGATACCAATACATTAATAAAGCCCAAGTACATATATGTTGAAGATTGTAGTGAAAAATTTGTTTTTATACCAAACATATTCACACCTAATGAAGATGGTATAAATGATGTCATTTTCATTAAAGGGCCTGATATTGTTGAAGCACATATGTTTATTTTTGACCGCTGGGGAAAAAAAGTTTATGAAATTCATAACCTGTCACAAGTCTGGGATGGTGAAATTAATGGTCAAAAGGCAGAGCAAGGAACTTATGTTTATTACATAAACTTAATATTCAAGGATGGAGATACACAAATTAAAAAAGGTAATTTTACATTAATACGATAAGTTGTTAGATATGAAGAAAATATTATCCCTTATCCCAATACTTATTATTTTACATGTAAATCTGTTTGGCCAGGATGTTCATTTTACACAACTTAACAGCGCTCCGCTGATGACGAACCCTGCCCTAACCGGTGCTTTCAGTGCAAATCACAGAATTATTGTCAATTACAGAAGCCAATGGAGAAATGTTACCGATTCTTATATGACATACGGCCTGTCATACGACTTAGGTTTTCTTAAAAAGGAACTTAAAAGAAGTTTTCTTGCATTAGGAATACAGTTTTTCAACGACCAATCGGGAGATATTAAATTAGGGTTAACTCATATTAATCTTTCAATAGCGTATCACCTATCTGCAAATATGCATAATGTCTTGGCTGTAGGGTTACAAGGAGGATGGTACGAGAAAAGACTTAATGTAAAGAATATGATTTTTGGGAACCAATATGATGCTAGTTCACTAGGAGGTTATAATCCTGCACTACCTCATGGTGAAAGTATGCCTTTTATAAACATTGATTATGGTGATTTTTCAGCAGGTATTTTGTGGTCATACAACTCCAGAAAATCCACAGTTAATACTCCTGAAACAAAAAAAGTAAGCGTTGGATTGGCATTATTTCATATCAACAGGCCTAGACAAACATTTTCTAACTCATTAACCGAAAGGCTTTATATGAAATTTGCTTACCACATTAACTCATCAATAGGATTTAAAAATAGCAGATTCTTTTTATTGCCTTCAACTGCAGGCTTTTTCCAGGGGCCTACCTACGATGTCGTTTTTGGCAACTTGTTCGGAGTAAGGTTGAAAAAAATATCCTATTATACTGATTTTAACCCTGAAACGTCAATCGCTATTGGTGCACATTACCGCATTAAAGATGCTATTATTATTATGGGCCAGCTTGACTGGAAGAATTTTCTTTTCTGCTTAAGTTATGACATCAATACTTCAAAATTATATAATGCCAGTAAAGGTGCCGGAGGATTTGAGGTATCAATAAGGTTTATGGCGCCAGTTTCTAATGCCGGCAAAAAAAATCTTTATTAAATATAATGTTAAATATACTGCTTAATAACTGTTAATTTTGTAATAATTCAATAAATATTTGCCATCCACATAAAATGTTATTATATTAGCATAAATTTTAAAATAAAGATTAGATAAACAAAATCCACAGTTATGACTAATATATTTAAATCCTGTCCTTTAGGTCTGGTAATTATTGCTTTGATATTTTCTTTGCAAATATCTGCTCAAACAACATTCCAGAAGCAATACCAGATTGGCCAGTTCCACCATTTTACAGAGTGTGTTCAGCAAACAGACGACTTGGGGTATATTTTTCAGGGATGGAAACTGGATGTTAGTTTCCCTCTTATGAAAATGACTCTTGTCAAAACCGATACTCTGGGAAATGTTGAATGGCAAAAAGACTATTGTAAGTGCATTACAAACCCTCCTTTGTGTTTATCCTGTGGGGCAGCTTCAATTATGGGAGGATGTATACAACAAACCAACGACGGGGGCTTTATCATGTCGGGCAGCGCTGACGATAAAATGCTATTGGTGAAAACTGATGGCTACGGAAATGTCACATGGGCAAAAACATATGGTTCTGGTTCCTACGGGAAATATGTCAGACAAACAGCAGACTATGGATATATATGCGTTGGCTATTCGGGCAGCAATATTTTTATTGTAAAAACTGATGCAAGTGGAACCTTGCAATGGGACAGAGCATATCAATTAAGCCCTAATTATAATGATGCGGCTATGGATGTTGACCAAATAAACAGCGGCGATTTTATTGTAACCGGATATTCAACCACAATATTTAATCCTGGACCCAGCGCCGATACTACAACAGATATAGTCCTTTTAAAACTAAATTCCTCCGGGACATTACAATGGATAAGAACATACGGTCAGGATTCGGAAAGCGAAGAAGGCCATGCTGTTAGTAAAACAAGTGATGGGGGTTATATCGTAACGGGGCATACATCTCAAACCGGCTCAGGACTCAGTGCTGCCGATGTTTTCATTTGGAAATTCAGTTCTTCTGATTCTCCTCAATTTCAATACAGCTATAAAGTTGGCGGTTTCCTGTCACTGGATATCAGCTTTGGTTATGCCGGGCAACAAACATCAGACGGTGGTTATGCACTGTTTGGAGTCACTACGGGGTTTGGTTTGACAAGCATCTCCTATTTCAGCAACTTTATGTTAAAACTTAACAACATAGCAGATATTGAATTCTGTATGTCTTATAAAGACTCTGTTTCAGGAGCTCCCATAAGCATGGGCTATTCTATCTGGAATGATGGCAAGCAATTGGCCGATGGCGGATATCTGCTGGGCGGTTGCGGTATCCTGAACTCCGGAATAGGACTTGGCCATAAGCTAATCAAAACGAACAGTTACGGCTCCAGCGGGTGCAGCGAAAATACTATTTATCCCACAAGATATAACTTTGCTCCTGCTGCCGAAAACCAATCTCCAACAAATCTTGCTACAGGCTCTTCCGACAATATCAATATGTTTGTCAGTGACCCCGGAATAACTGAAGAAACAGTTTGTATTTTTACTCCTTTGATTGTTGATGCAGGCATGGATTACAGCATGTGTGAAAACACCACTTCCTGGTTAGGTTGGTCTCCCACAGCCAGCGGAGGAACCGGGACTTATTCCTATTCCTGGCAGCCGACAACTTATCTGGATGACCCCTACTCAGCAAACCCTGCAATTACACCAATGGCTGAAGGCACTTATACTTATACAGTAACTGTTACAAGCGGAAGCCAGACCGGCACCGACGATATCACTATTACTGTGCTTCCCGCTCCCGATGCCACTCTGGAGCCTTTTGAAAATATTTGCATCAGTTCCGACCCTTTTACCATTAGCGGAGGAAGCCCCACCGGAGGCAATTATTATATAGATGGAGTTATTGGAACCACATTCAACCCTGCAACAGCTGGCTTGGGGACACACATCATTTCATATATTTTGATTGGCGGCAACGGATGCACCGATACAGCTTTTCAGGAAATCATTGTTTATGACCCCAATCCCGATATAACTCCCGCAGGGCCTTATTGCTCCGACGACCCTGCCGATACACTACAGGCTGCCAGCCCCGGAGGAATGTGGTCAGGAGTGGGTATCACCGACCCTTATTTCGGAGTTTTTAACCCTTCTGTAGCAGGCCTGGGAACACACTGGATTAAATACGGATTCCCTTCACCCTGCCTGGCTTACGACTCTATACAAATTACTGTTATACAAGCAGCAAATGCCACTATTTACTGGCCAGGACTCCTGTGTGTGTTCGATGCCCTTGATACATTGACTGCCTATGACCCAGATGGAATATGGTCAGGGGATCATATTGTTAATGCTACTACAGGAACCTTTTCACCAAGCACTGCAGGAATAGGATCCCATCAGATCATTTACACCATAAGCGGGCAGTGTGGCGATGCCGATACTCTTAATGTTATTGTTGCAGGTCAACTTAGTGCAACCATCACAGACATATCGCCTTTATGCTCCAATGCACTACCGGTAACACTTGTTGCTGTTGACTCAAGCGGTATATGGACAGGTTTGGGAATTACAAATCCTGTTTTGGGTATTTTCACTCCCGATACAGCAGGGGCAGGAACTCATCTTATTATTTATACCATTCCTGGAAGTTGCGGAGATAAAGATTCTACTTATATCACAATATATTCCTCACCCGCTCTGGCAGCATCCATATCAAACGAAAGTTGTACTGGCGCGAACGATGGCTCCGTTAAAGTAACAATAACCGGGGGCACACCGCTTTTTGAAATTGCTTGGGATGGTGATACAAGCTCACAGTCAGGAAATACATTTAACAAAACAACTCTTAACCCTGGCGAATATTTTATTGCCGTTTCCGACTCAAACGGATGCAAGGATACAGTTACATACAAAGTGCTTGCCTCTGACATTAACTGCTCCATTTATATTCCAAATATTTTCTCACCAAACGGAGACGGCGCAAATGATATATTTGTTGTAAGAGGGCTCAGACCGGGAGATGTAAAAGAAATTAAACTGGCTATTTATGACAGGTGGGGCGAAAATGTATATATTTCTGAAAATGCTGTTGAAATTCTTGAAATCGGATGGGACGGCAAATACAAAAACAAAGAAATGAATACTGCGGTATTTGCATACTATTTTAAAGTGGTGCTTAATAATGATGAAACTGTTGTTCGTAAAGGGAATGTTACAATTGTCAGATAATTTATTAATAATTAAAATTCATAGATTATGAAAAAAATATTTCTAATTGCTGCTATGTCAATCTGCACATATTATGTTTTTGGACAGGACATACATTTTTCGCAATTCAACTATGCCCCTCTGTCTTTAAACCCTGCCATGGCAGGCGCTTTCAATGCCGACCACAGAATCATTGCAAATTACAAAAGCCAGTGGCGAAGCATTTCAAAATCGTATATGACCTACGGAATATCTTATGACTGCGGAATATTAAAAGGAAAGCTGAACGGAGGCATTCTTGGACTTGGATTTCAGCTTTTTAATGACCAGGCAGGCATTAATAAATTGAGCCAAACTCTGGTGAATATTTCCGCTTCCTATCATTTACCCATCAACAGGCAACACACACTAACTGCAGGTATTCAGGGAGGCCTCGGCCAAAAGAGAATTAAAACCGATAATATGCAATGGGATAGCCAATACGACAATACTTATCCGGATGGGTACAATCCTTCAGGCACTACCGACCCCATTATAAGCGATATGTCAAAAGGTTTTGTTTACGGAGATATTGGTGCAGGGCTGTTATGGTCATATAGTTCGGGTTCTGCCACATTATCATCTAACAACTCAAAAAAAGTAAGCGCTGGAATTTCACTTCTTCACATAAACAAACCCAAACAAACTTTTTCGGAAAATACAGCAAAACGCATGTATATGAAAATGACCGTTCATGCCAATGCATTTATTGGATTTACAAACACAAACTTTTCAATGCTACCCACTCTTGCCTGGTTTATGCAGGGGCCTTCCAATGAGTTTATTCTGGGCTCTTTGTTTCGTTACCGTTTGAATGACGCATCAAAATATACAAATTTTGTTTCAGAAACTGCTGTAGGACTTGGATTATATTACCGTTTGAAAGATGCTTTTATCATTATGGCACAGGCGGAGTGGCGTAACTTTCAGCTCGCTATAAGTTACGACATCAATACATCAAAACTTGCAGCCGCCAGCAAGAGTGCCGGAGGCATGGAAATCTCCCTGAAATATATTACTCCGCTTTTCACAAAAACAAATAAAAGCTTGTATTAATACTGCCTGTTTGTGATAATGAGTTTTACTGTTAATGCTCAATGCACAATATTCAATTTTCAATGTTCAATGTTCAAGTAAAGATGGCGACTGGCCAAAAGCCAATAGCCACTATTAGCACCTTATGACGACTGCTCACTGTTCACTGCTCACTGTTCACTGCTCACTGCACACTGCACACTGTCCTCACGTATTCATTCCGCCACAAACATTGATCACCTGAGCGCTGACATAAGATGAAAGGTCGGAGGCTAAATATAATGCTGTATTTGCAACATCCTCGGGAGTGCCCGGACGGTTTAAGGGAATACTTTTTAACCAATACTGTCTCGCTTCTTCAGGTAATTTTTGGGTCATTTCGGTTTCAATGAATCCCGGCGCTATGGCATTGCAACGCACGTTGCGGGAGCCAAGTTCTTTGGCCACCGACTTGGTAAAGCCAATGATACCTGCCTTGGACGCCGCATAATTCGCCTGCCCGGCATTGCCTGCTACGCCAACAACAGAACTCATATTAATGATAGAGCCATAACGCTGCTTCAGCATGGTTTTTTGCACTGCCTTTGTCAGGTTGAAAACCGATTTGAGGTTGACATTGATTACAACATCCCAGTCGGCTTCGTTCATGCGCAACAACAGATTATCGCGGGTGATACCGGCATTATTGACTAAAATATCTATAACAGGAAATTCCTTCAGGATGTCATTTATTGTTTCTTCGGCGCTGTGATATGATGAAGCATCGGAAGCATAGCCCTTCGCCTTAACCCCCAATTTCAACAATTCAATTTCTAATTGTTTCGCGTTGTCATCATATAATAAATCAGTAAAAGCAATGTTACAGCCATTTTCAGCAAACTTCAGCGCTATGGCCCTGCCAATACCTTTGGAAGCGCCGGTAATGACAGCCGTTTTATTTTCAAGAGTTTTCATGATTTTTTTTACAAATTTAATGAATATTTTGTCGCATTAAACCAGGATTACAAATCTGAGTGAGCAGAGCAGAATTATGTTATAACAGCAACACATTTAATGTCTTTTGCAAATATAATACTTGATTTTTATCTTAAATTATTTTTTCATTCATAAAGTAATTAATGGAAATAATTTATTCTGTAAATTTGAGTTTTATTATATCATCCAATATTCTTTTTTATCCTGATGAGCATAAAGTACCTGATATTATTGTTTGTTTTTATTTTTAACAGCCTTGGCCTGGCAGCTCAGGAGAATAAAAACCAGCAATTGCTCCAAGCCGCTTACGATGGAGATACGGATAAAATCCTCCGCTTGCTGCTCGACAGCGCCGATGTCAATACTGCAAATGCAGAAGGCGTTACTGCCCTGATGTACGCTGCGGAAAAAGGCCATACCGATATTGTAAAAATACTGCTTTACAACAATGCAGACCCCAACGCCGAGCCGCTTACGAAGCGTACAGCTCTGATTAGCGCTGCCATCAATAACAATATCGAAATTGCCTATAATCTTTTATTATACGGCGCCGATATCAACGCTGCTGACGAGAACGGCGCCACGGCGCTGAACTATGCCAGCTGCCTGAGCTTTTACGACATGGCTGAATACCTCCTGATGAACGGCGCCAGGCACGACATCAAAGCTCAGGACGGCACCGATGCCATGCTGGGCGCTGCCTTTTACGGCAACGCAGAAATAGTAAGCTTGTTATCGCGCTATCAAGCAAATATCAACACAAGCGATTATGCAGGGTTTTCACCCTTGTCGCTAGCCATTCAAAATGGCAATGCATCCATGGCGGATACACTTATCAGAAATAAAGCCGAAATAAAATTATTTCTGAAAGAACATCCAAAAGTTAACCCGGTTGATTATGCAAGGATTATGAACCGTAAGCCTTTGGTAATACTTTTAAAGAAACAAGGCGCACACGGAAGTTTTAACCTCTTTATTCATCAGGTTACTCTTACTTTCCACCCCGGATTTCTCAATAATGAAGATTATTTTATGGGAGCAGGTATCGGCATAATTGAATCAAAGTCAAATCTAAGCCTTGAATTGGGCCTTTACGGAAGGTTGGCAAGAAAACGTATTCTTGAGCAGCAATCTGAAAATATCTATTATCAGTTGTGGCAGAAAAAACAATATATATACCTCAGCCTGGAGAAGCTTTTTACTTTTCGAACAAAAAAAACCGAACGTAAGCAAGGAATTTTTATCAGGGCAAAAGGCATTGTTACTTTTGGCAACTACGAAGGGTTAAAAAGAAACCCGAAAAGTAAAATTACATTGGCCCCTGGTGTTGGATACAGTTATATGTTCAACCATGTTTTTTTTAAAGCAGCTTATGAATATGCTGATTTAGGCATTGGTAATAAAATGTCGCATTGGTTGTCGTTATCAGTTGGAATAAGCATAAACACAAAAAAAAGTCATCTCACAAAAAAAATATATTGGATGTAATATGATGATTAAAAAAAATACCATGCTGCTCATCCTTGCCCTGGCATGTTTTTTTATAAATTCATGCAGTGAAAGTTTGCAGCCCGAAGATTGTATGAATTACGATTATTCCGATTGCAATACCCTAGAACCAGAATTGGGCGCTTTGCATGTGAAACTGACCATCAATGCGGAAAACCCTTATATTCCCGTAAGCATTTATGAAGGCAATGCCGAAGACAGCCTGATGGTGCTTTCCGATACCGTCATGTCTGCCCAAAGCAGTTACCTCCTTGTCCCCGACAAATATTACACTGTAGTTGCAAAATACAAATCCGGTAATAACATCATTTATGCTTTTGACGGTGACAGGGTGAAAAAAATTCAGGAAGTAATCTGCGACTCCATATGCTGGTCGGTTGATGAAGGCAATGTAAATGTTGAATTGAAGTAGATAATTCATTTGCCTGTTCATGGTTCTTGAATAAAAATTTGGATATTCTTATGTATTAACATTCCATAATTCATAACTTTGCCATAAATTATTTTCTTCTGAAACGTTTTCTAATCATACAAACCGCATCCATCGGAGATGTTGTTTTAGCCACTCCATTAATTGAAAGCATCAGGGCAGACAATACATCCCATGAGATTGATTTCCTGTTGAAAAAAGGTTGTGAATCCTTATTTGCAGGGCACCCTCACCTCAACAACATCCTGATATGGGATAAATCGGAAAAGAAATACAGCAGGCTTTTTCCCTTGCTCACGCAAATAAGAAAAAAACGTTACGACTACCTGATTAACCTGCAGCGCTTTGCCTCAACAGGCCTGCTTGCCGTGTTTTCAAAAGCCGATTTTGTAAGCGGGTTTGATAAAAATCCCTTCTCTTATCTGTTCGACAAATCCGTAAATCATATTATCGGTGAGAACTCCAAAATGCACGAAATCAACAGAAACCTGATGCTTATTGAGAAAATCGTGAAACCATTACCGCATGTCAGGCTTTATCCATCGCAAACTGATTTTGATAAAGTTTCTTCTTATAAAAATCAGGAATACATTTGCATTGCCCCGGCTTCATTGTGGAAAACAAAACAATTTCCGGAGCATAAATGGGTGGAGTTTATTCATGCATTGCCATCAAAATATATGGTCTATCTTATCGGGGCGAAATCAGATTTCGGCCTTTGCGATAACATTTTAAGACAAACAACAAGCAAAACGGTTCAGAATATTGCCGGCCGTTTATCTTTGCTTGAAACTGCCGCATTGATGCGTGATGCAGTCATGAACTATACAAATGACTCAGCGCCCATGCATCTTGCATCTGCTTTGAATTCGCCTGTTGCCGCCATCTTCTGTTCCACGGTTCCCGATTTTGGTTTTGGGCCATCATCAGAAAATTCACACATCATTGAATCCGATGAAAAATTGAATTGTCGGCCTTGCGGCTTGCATGGGCATAATTTTTGCCCTGAAAATCACTTTAATTGCGCAAACAATATTTCTGTTAATCAATTATTACTATGCCTGAATCCATGAAAGAAGAGCTGTTGAAAGCTTATGAAATACTGAAGCAGGGCGGTATTATCCTCTACCCTACTGATACAATTTGGGGTATTGGCTGTGATGCCACGAATGCAAAAGCTATTGAACGGATTTATAAAATAAAAAAACGTTCCGTAAATAAAAACATGATAATACTCCTCGACTTCCCTGAAAAGCTTTATCAATACGTTAGTAAAATTCCCGAAACTGCTTTTGATTTTATTAATAACATAAAGACACCCCTGACTATTGTTTATCCCGGAGCCAAAAACCTGCCTAAAATCCTTATAGCAAAAGACGGCAGTATCGCCATACGCATTGTTCGTGAAGAATTTTGCCAGAAACTGATAGGGCTGTTGAATAAGCCGCTGATTTCCACTTCAGCCAATATATCCGGAGAAGCCAACCCGCTTATCTTCAGCAAAGTGAACCCTGACATTATCAAAAAAGTTGATTATGTTGTTACCCTGAACAAGAACAGTATCAAACAGCTTAAATCATCCACCATAATACAGTTTAATACAAATGGGGAATATGAAATTATTCGCGCTTAATAAAGCTATTTTTTTATTTTTGCAACCATAAGCTATACTATTGAACCAACATCTTCAGCATCCGGTATTCGGCATTATTTCTGATATCATTCACAAAAACAATCAACAGGCATTTGTTATTGGCGGGTATGTCAGGGATTGCTTTTTGAATCGTTCAAGTAAAGATATTGATATTGTTATTAAAGGAAGCGGTATTGAACTGGCCGAAAGGGTAGCACAAAACCTGGAAGAGGAATGTAACATAACGGTTTATAAAAAATTCGGCACCGCCATGCTGCGTTACCATGATTGGAACGTTGAATTTGTCGGCGCCAGAAAAGAATCATACCGCAGCACTTCGAGAAATCCGGTTGTTGAAAACGGTACGCTGGAAGATGACCAGAATCGCCGCGATTTTACCATTAACGCTATGGCTTTCAGCCTCCAGAAACATAATTTCGGCGAACTCATCGACCCTTTTAACGGTCTTTCCGACCTGGAGAAAAAATGTATCCGTACACCTCTTGACCCCGACAGAACATTTTCTGACGACCCTCTGCGAATGATGCGTGCTATAAGATTTGCCACCCAGCTCCATTTCAAAATTTTTCCGGATACTTTCCAATCTATACAAAAAAATAAAGAACGCATCGGCATCATATCAAAAGAACGCATCACCGATGAACTGAACAAAATTATACTCTCGCCGGCGCCATCATCAGGAATTATCTTGTTGGAACAATCAGGGTTGCTGGATATTATTTTTCCGCAATTTCCTGCACTCAAAGGCATTGATGTAAAAGACTACAAAGCTCATAAAGATAATTTTTATCACACCCTTCAGGTGCTTGACAAAATAGCGGTGCAAAGTGACAATTTATGGTTGCGCTGGGCCGCTATATTGCACGATATCGGTAAACCGCAAACAAAACACTTTTCCAAAAAAAACGGCTGGACTTTTCACGGACATGAAGTAAAAGGCTCTTTCATGGTTAAGGAAATTTTCAGCATGCTGAAACTGCCTCTCAACGCCAAGATGGAATATGTACAGAAACTTGTTTTGCTGCATCTGAGGCCCATTTCTCTTGCAGAAGACGGCGTTACCGACTCTGCTGTGCGCCGCTTGTTATTTGAGGCAGGGAATGATGTTGACGACCTGATGACTCTTTGTGAAGCGGATATCACATCAAAAAATATAAAAAAAGTTGAACGTTTTCTTAAAAATTTTGAAATTGTCAGAGCAAAACTTGCCGAAATTGAAATCAAAGACAGGCTTCGCAACTGGCAGCCTCCTATATCCGGAGAATTGATAATGAAAATATTCGGTTTAAGTCCATGCAAAGAAGTCGGTATAATCAAAACGGCCATCCGCGAAGCCATCCTTGACGGTAAAATCGCAAATAATTTCGACGAAGCATTTCAATTCATGCTGCAGGAAGGAAAAAAACTGAATCTGTAAAAAAAATTGCTTTAAAAAAGATTGCTTTTTTTATATTTTTGCATTACTTTTATAAAAAAATTTATTGACTATAATCCATACAGCCATGTTAATATACAGGTTCAAAATTGTTTCGGATGACAATGATAAATTTTACAGGGAAATTGAAATAAAACCAGGCAATTCATTCGAAGATTTTCACCAGGCCATTCAGGATTGTGTCTCCTTTGAAAAAGGAGAAATGGCATCATTTTATATATGCGACAGCAAATGGAACAAATTACAGGAGATAGCTCTTTGCGATGTAAGCGACCCGGATGCCACTGATAATACAGAAGATATAAAAGTTCCTGAAATGTCGGAAGTAAAATTAAAAGATTGTATTAACGACCCCAGCCAGCGCATGATTTATGTTTATGACTTCCTGAAAATGCACACGCTGTATATAGAATTATCAAAGATAACAGAAGGCGACTCAAAAATAAAATACCCGAGATGTATTAAATGCACCAGTGACTTCCACAAACCCCTTAAGAATACTCTACAGCCCGATGAACTTCCTGATATGGAAAATGAAACGCCCGAAGATGGCGAAGAGTTTTATAATGTTGAGGATATGAATTTTGACGACAGCAATATAATCTTTGGCGACAGCATAGATGAAAAAAACTATATCTGATAAAGCTGAATGAACCTCTCTCAGCCGGAACATTCAAAAAAAAATTTAGTTATTATTTCAGGCCCTACAGCTGTCGGCAAAACATCTGTGGCTGTTAAAATAGCACAACACTTCCACACAGAAATAATATCAGCGGATTCCCGTCAGTTATATCGCGAAATTAAAATCGGAACAGCTGTTCCGTCCGATGATGAATTGGCTGCTGTGAAACACCACATGATAGGCACACTCAGCATACACGACTCATACAATGCTTACCGTTTTGAAACGGATGTAATAAAGTTACTGAATAATCTTTTCCTGCATAAAAAAACAGTAATAATGGCCGGAGGCTCTGGATTATACATTGATGCTGTTTGCAATGGAATAGATGTTATTCCGGACCCTGACCCCGAGCTGCGAATCCAATTAAACCGTGCTTTTGATGAAAAAGGAATAACTCCTTTGCGTAATCAGCTAAAACTGCTCGACCCTGAATATTATGCATCAGCCGATATTGCAAATCATAAACGTATCATTCGTGCACTTGAGGTATGTATAAGCACCGGCAAGCCTTATTCAGCCTGTTTGAAAAAAAATAAAGCTCCTAGGGATTTTCACGTAATTAAAATTGGACTTAACAGGACACGTAATGAACTTAATTCGAGGATAAACGAAAGAGTGGACATGATGATATCAAAGGGCCTACTTGAAGAAGCAAAGCAACTATATTCTTATAAAACGCTGAACAGCCTTAATACCGTTGGATATCGTGAACTTTTCCGTTATTGTAACGGGCAATATTCTTTCGATGAAGCTATTGAAAAAATCAAAACCAATACCCGCAGGTATGCAAAAAAACAAATCACATGGTTTATGCGTGATAAAAATATTAAGTGGTTTCATCCCGATGACACAGCAGGTATTTTGGAGTTTATTAATTCCAAAATGCATATGGGCAAAGAATAACCATTAGAAAATATTCCTAACTTTGCATCGTTGTTATTACATTCGATAGACTACTCGTACTATGCACAAAACTATATTTATGCTCAGAAAAACAAAAAAAAACATATTGATTAAAAAACTCATTTTTGTTTTTTTTCTAAGTTTTATACTTTTTCAAGCAAACTCACAAAACTGCCCCAGAAACTCTTATGACTGTAAAGGTGCCTGTGGGTGGTTCGTTGATGTTAATCATGATGGGTATTGCGACCTTACAACCTTCACTGAAGCTATATACAACAAACTTCTGAACAAGAAAGATTCTGTTCCCATAGCTGAAAACAATATACTCCATCAAAATGCCGACAGCTCTCAAAAACATGATAATTCAAGTTCAAATACCGACACATCCAAACAAAAAAATAAAGAGAATTTCCAGAATAATGTTTCACATAACTGCCCGTTCGCAAATACACCGGAATGTGAGATAAACAGAGCTCAACAAAACAATAGTGCGAATGCAAATTTCCTGCAAAATAACGTAAACAAAAATGAGAATAAAAGCTATGAAATTAAAAAATATGATTTCTTTCTAATTTTCAGCTTTTGCATATTTTTTTATTTGTTTACATGGTTATTATCAAAAAGAAAAATACTCAAAAAATCTACACATAAAAGAATCTGGAACTCTTTGTTATTATTGTCTTTTATTAATACAGGGCTTACAGGGCTATTTCTTGTAATTCAGCTCAATTATCTTGTATTATTTGAGTGGTTTTCAAAATTGTTGTTCTGGCATGTTGAATTTGGCATAAGTATGGCAGCTATATCTATTGTTCATATTCTTTGGCATTGGAAGTATTTCCGCAATATTATAGCAAAGCCCAAAGAGAAAGATACATGCAATTGATATAAGCAATTGCTGTAATAATCTTTGAATAAGTTTCAATCAATCTCTTTTACTAGTTTATTAGCACTGTGTGCCTTAAGCGTCTCGTTAAAACTATTAATTCTTGCATGCATTTCCTTACACGCGGGAAGTTCAATATTACAAATATCATTATTCCCTTTTTTATCAAGTCTTTCAATAACTGTTTGAATACTTATTTTTTGCACATCAAAAGCCGGGATATAAGCATATTCTTTGTCAGACGAAGTTTTGACTTCGGTTATCAGCCGGCATTGAATAAGCTCGTAAACAATTTGGCGAACCAGTTTTAATGGAATTTTTATTGTTGAAGATAATTCTGACGCCGTTGGCTGTTGTTCTTCTTTTACAAACCTTTTAATAATCGTATGCATAATAAGCAGTGAAATTATTTTCTGGCTGTAATAGCTCATGTTACTCACATCTAAATCATATTCATACTTCTTTATGTTTTGAATTGCGTATGTTAATTCCGCCCCAAACATGATAATAATCCAACTCATGCGCAACCATACCATTAATAAAGGAATAGCTGCAAAACTTCCATAAATGGCATTGATATCTATCAACTCTATCTGTACAATAAAATATCCCATCTGAGTTAGTTGAAAAGCTGTACCTGCAATAAAACCAGCCAACAGGGCCGGCTTAAATTTAACTCGGGTATTTGGAATTATAACATAAATTGTTGTAAAAACAACCCATGTTAAAAAGTACGGGGCCAGGTTGAAAAAGAATTTAAAAAATGGGCCAATATATTCTATCAGGGAATTTTCATTTGAAATGGAATTGAATTGTGATGATAAAAATGCAGCCACAGAACTCGACACGATGATAAAAACAGGAGCTAATATTGCAAGAGTAAGATATTCGGGAATTTTGCGCAAAAGGCTTCGTGATTCCCTGACATGCCATATCGCGTTGAAAGAATGTTCAATATGGCTTAAAATCTCCACAATAGCCCATATAAGCACTATCGTGCCAATGCCGGCAATAACACCTCCCCTTGCTTCATTCAGCAATGTGTTGGCAAAAACCAGCAACTTATTAATGATTGCCTGATTTTCTGAAAAATTCTCATATATCAGGGTTTCAAGTATTTTGTCAAGCCCAAAACCTTTGGCAATAGCAAAAGCTAAAGCAAATACCGGAACAATCAGCATCAATGAATAATATGTCATGGCTGATGCCCTGAGCCTGCACTCATCTTCGTTAAATCCTCTAAAAGCCAAAACAACTATTCTTAAGTTTTTTATTAAGAAAGATTTTGTTTTAGGCAGCTTGTCCAACGACTGATGCCAGATATCATGCTTTAAAAAACGTATCAGAAAGTCGAGTTTATTTTTTATACTTTTCATAAAACTATATCAATAAATACACTAAAAAAAAGCGATTTATAAAATGATTAAACTTAGAAAGGATTTTTATCAAAAATAAAAAAATATTGCAAATAAAAAAAGCCACCTCATTAGAAGTGGCTTCTTGTTTTGTTAAATAAAATTAACTTAAGATGAAGCGTATGGGCATATTAAACTGCACTCTTACAGCTTTCCCTGATTGCTTGCCGGCATTCCAGGAAGGCATCAGTTTAACAACACGTACAGCTTCTTCATCACATCCACCTCCAATTCCTCTGAGGACACGGACATCAGTAACTTTACCTTTTTCATCAACCACAAAGGTAACATAAACTGTGCCCTGTATGCCGCTTTCTTTGGCCATTTGCGGGTAATTAATATTTTCCTTGAGAAACTTAATGCGGGCTTCATCACCACCAGGGAAAGAAGGCATTTCTTCCACTACTGTAAAAATAGGTGTTTCTATCACTTCTTCAATAACTTTGTCAGAGTTATCTTCTTCAATAACCACCTCTTCTTCTATTATATTTGTAGTTGTTTTATTTAAATCGTCCTGATTTATTTCTGTAGTTTCTGTTGTATCTGTAACGACAATAGGTGCTGTGAATTTAGCTTTTTGCTCAACAGTTGCTTCGGGTGGCGGTGGCGGTGGCGGTGGCGCATTTTCATCTTTAGGTGCATTCATTGCCATCATGTCAACCGTAACTTCCTGCTCCTGATTGGCTGAATAGGTCTGCTTAAAAATAAAGAATGGGATACCCACAGCCAACAATAAAACCGCTACTGAAATAATCACCGAACGGGTCATAAATTTCTTGTATGCTTTTCTGAGAAAATAAGCGCCATACTCTTTATTTCTGTTCTGAAAAACTATTTCATCAAGGTTTTGAGCAGTATTGATATTTAAACTTTCTGCCATAATATTAATATTTTTAGATTAATTATTTAGGAGCTTGTTCAATCAATGCAATTTCTTCAGGGGCGATATCGACAATAGCATAGTTGGCAATATTACAGATAGCCATTTCATCAACCACATTCACAATGCTCTTGTATTTGGTTTTCTCGTCGGCTTTAATCAGAATGATTGGCGCTTTTTTATCAGATTTTTTTATTCGCTTGATCTGGGCATTTAATGAATCTTCTTCAAGCACCAATTCTCCTTTTTTCACTTTTTCCTTCAGTTCAAAAATTTCTGTAAAGACTTTTTCGTTTTTCTTTAATAAAATCTTCCGGAGACCGTCTTTACTAAAATCTGTTTTATTGATAGTTGTCGGGAATGTTTGTCCTTCGGGAACTTCGCCATGATGATACCAAAAAACCCTGTCATCGCCAGTTAATAAAATTGTATATGTTCTGTGAGCGTCCACCTTGGGTGCATCTTTGGGATCTTCAGATTTATCTTTCTCCGGCATGGTAATCTCCATGACTTTGGGTTTGCTGAAAGCGGTGGTCAGCATGAAGAACGTGATGAGCAGACACATAAGGTCCACCATCGGAGTCATATCAATATGAGCTCCCATTCTTTTTGGTGCACGCCTTCCGCCCTGCTTTTTACCTGAGCCGGTATTTTCTATTATTTCAGCCATGATATTTTATATTACAATGGTTTAATATTATCACTTATTTAATATCCTCAAGTGTAGCTTCTTCCTTCTGCAGGTTAGTCACAAGGTTGAATCTGTTTACTCCGGAATTCTGCATGACATCCATTACTTTTTTCACGGTTTTGTAGTTTGCTTCAGCATCGCCGTTGATCGCAACTTCAGCCAATGGATTAAGTTCGCGGGCATAAGCAACCCATATTGCGAGTTCGGGATACTGATCACCTATGGTGTCCATGGGGATACCGCTTTGCATTGCTTCTTTTTTATCTGCATCTTCTTCATTCAGAAAGGCCTTGAGCTTGTTCATAGGCATACCAAATGAAGATCCCTGACCGAATTTTGTTATTTCTTTTTCAGTTAATGACAAGTGGTACAAATCATTGATTTTGGTAATCAGTTGATTCCTGAAATGGGCGGATGTATCCTTTCCATTGTCCATACTGAAAAAAACTTTGTCGTCATTAGAAACCAGCACCGAAATAACATCCTTATCAGGCGTTGCTTTCTCTGAAACCGACATGGGTGAATCAATAACTTTGGCCTCCTGTGGCTTAAATGATGCAGTTAGCATAAAGAATGTCAAAAGCAATGAGAATAGGTCCACCATCGGGGTCATATCCACGTGGGGCTGGGCTCTCTTTAGTTTAATTTTTGCCATAATACAAAAAATTTGCTTTTAAATTCTTACTTATTTATTTGGTTGTTGAGGCAAATGTCTGAATCAGGCTGAAGCCGGCTTCATCAATTTTAAAAGTCAGGTTATCAATTTTACTTGAGAAAAAGTTATAAAACACAATTGCAAGGCATGAACCTGTGATACCAAATGCCGTATTGATAAGAGCTTCTGAAATACCGGTTGCCAGTGCCAAAGCATCGGGTGAACCTGCAGACGCGAGAGCCGCAAAAGCACGGATCATACCGAGTACTGTACCAATAAGACCAACAAGTACGCAAATAGAAGCCAGGGTTGATAAAATGACCAGATTTTTGTTCAGCATAGGTAATTCGAGGGCTGTTGATTCTTCCATTTCTTTCTGAAGTGCCAGAACCTTCTGATCTTTTTCAAGAACATTATCATCTTTAAGTTCTTTGTATTTTTTCAGACCTGATCTCATAACATTGGCCACTGAACCTTTTTGTTTGTCACAGTCAGTAATGGCGCCTTCGATGTTGTTGCCGGCCAGATGCTGCTGAATGTTTTTCACAAACTGGTTGATACGGCCTTTTCCTCTGGCACGTCTCAACATAACCCATCTTTCAATGGTAAAAATCAATACCATCAAAACGGTAGTCATTAAAATAGGAACGATAAATCCTCCCTTATAAATCATAGCCAGAAAATTCCCCGGCAACGGATGACCTGAAGGGTTTCCACCTTCGAAATTTGCAGGATTACCCATGACAAACTTGTAAACAAGAATTGATACAATTAATGCTATCAGTATTGCACCGGATGCAAATGCTGACTGTAAGGCTTCTTTCAGTGACTGACCACCTTGAACATTTTTCTTACTTTTACTCATTTTTTTTAGATTTTTTGTTTATAATTAAAATTTTTAAAACATTATTTTTTCGGAGCTACAAATATACTCTCTTTTTTTAAATAAAATCAGCAAAATAATTTTTATAACTGCAAAATTATCATTTTATTTTTTTGATTTACCCATAAAACAGTTTTCGGTTGTTTAAAAAAAGTAATCGGTAAAAAAAAGCCTTACAAAATTTCGTAAGACCTTTTATGGGAAAGACTATCTGCTATTTATTTTTGGTCAGGACAGGGATGGTTTTTAGTTTCTTTAAGCATATCAAGAGCTTTTTCATTATCAGGCTTCAACATAAGGATTTTATTCCAAAAATATCTGGCCTTACATATATCTTTTTCCGCTCCCAAAAAATAATATGAAGCAAGGTAATCATAACAGCTTACAAGATCGTTGGCATATTTAACCGAATCGGCTTTAACCCTTTCAATATAACTTTCAAAAAGAGGTTTTGCATTATGGGTGTTTGTTAAGGTGTCTATCATTGAATTAATTATAGCCCTGTAAAACATACTCTTTCCATTCATAAAATCAGGCTTATTTTCTGTCAAATATGCAAAAGTAGTATCTGCTTTTTTCCATATATTTATGTTTTTTTCAACAGTTCCATAATTATAATAAACCACTCCGAGCCTATAATAATCAGCTGTTCCGGCCTTGTCTTTTGCAATCTTTTTTTCGTAATTTTCGGCAGCTTTGGCATAATTTTTCATTCTTGTGTATGAATTGGCTAATTCCGAAAAAATATCATACTGGTTGGAATCCAAAGCGAATGCTTCCTGAACTTTGTAATAGCCAATGAATCTTTGTTGTTCTTTGAAAGAATTTTTCCATAATAAATATAATCGTTTACAAGAGTTTTTTCCGGTACGGTGTTCTTAAAAAACTTAGTAATATATTGCAGGGCATTTTGATAATCAGCAGTTTCGTAATAACAATAAGCGAAGGCGCGATTCAAATCATTACGGGTGGTATCCGTCTTGACGATTTCATTTAATTGATTTATGGCTTCTTTGTGATTATCTGATTCGATTAATACGTTTACATATTTAATCTTTGCCGAAACATTTGTTGAGATATCAAGATATTTTTTATAATTCTGCATGGAAAGTTCCAGCTGATTTGCTTTTGAATATAATTTCCCTAATTCTAAGTATGCAGGAGCAAAAGTAGAATCTATCCCGATGGCTTCTTTATAATAGTCAATAGCTTCCTGCCAGTTGCGTGCTCTTATCCAAAGGTTTCCTAGACGTAATTTTGCAGAAGGTGATTTTGGATTCAATTCCTGAGCCATTTTGTATTGAGAAATAGCATTGGAACCATCATTATTTTCAAGAAAAGCATCACCATAAATAAGGTATAATTCAGCATTTTTACCGTCAAGTTCAATAGCTTGCTCTAATAATTTCAGTGCCTTGGCAACATTCTTTTTGCCCTGAATAATCAAATATGATTCTGCAATTTTCGCAAGCGTTCTTGCCTGTTTATCAGGTTGTATCGTTGAAGTTTTATTGGTTTTGCTGGGAAATTTTGCCTGCGCATCATTAAAATATTTTTCGGCAGATAAATCGTCGTTTTTCATCAGGCAAATCTTTCCCATTCCCACATAACCGGCAGTATTTTCGGGGTCCACTTCCATTGCTTTTACAAATAAAATTTCTGCTTCTTTTATAGCAGATTTTTTTGAAGTATACGCGGTATCTGAATAATATTCAATAAGATAGTTTTCTCCATAATAAAAATAAACATCCCCATTTGTTGGCTGGCTTTTCAGCAATGCCTCGAATGCTTCCTTAGCCGAATCAAACTGTTCGCTATTAGTAAATTCCCTAGCTTTAAGCACATCAGGATGTGAGGGCTGTGCCATCCCCGATACACAAAAAAACATTGCAATTAAAAAAACAATTGAAACTGATTTTTTTGTTCTTGTTTTCATTTGTTTTACCTCCATTTTTTAGTCTTTCTTTATTTGTACCAGTCTTATTGGCATGGTTGCCGGAACAAGTCCTGATTTTAATATTATTCGTTGTCCCTTTTCACCTGCCACAAATTGAACAAAACCTGTGCCAAGCCCGTTGAAATACTCCCTGCTTATCATATATACATCGCGGACAAACGGATAAGAACCATCTGCAATATATGCCTGGTAGGGTTTAAGAAACGGGCCATCAAGATTACCTTCGTCAGAAATCCCAGCAACTTTTACCTGATTTAAAAACTTCTGAGTAAGGGTATCCTGAGTGTCGCTTATCCAATTCACACTAATTATTCCTATAGCGCCAATATTTTTTTGAACATAATTAATTACTTCTTCATTGGAATTTACAGCATAGCAATAACCCGGGAATTTACTGCTCAACTTAAATTTTTCTTTGAAATATCTGGGGTTACCAGATTTGTTATTATCAAAAACAACTGTGATATCTCCATTTTTCGAATCGGGCTTCAGGTCAATCCATTTGCTTAATTTACCTTTGAAAATATCTTCTATCTGTTCATAGGTGAAGATGGTATCCGGATTCTGTTTATTAATAATTATGGCAAGGGCATCATAGGCAATTTTTATGGTCTTGGGGATGAGTTGCAGGCTGTTCAACTTCTGTTCTTCCGAAGCAGTGAGTTTACGATTAACGACAATCAGCCTGGCAGAATCATTCAGAAGATCGGTAAAACAATCCACCTCATTTTTATAAGTCGCATTAATTACGGCATACGTATAAATTGCTTCAAATGTCGATACCTGGGTATTCATAATCAGGGAGTAGGATTCATCCACTGATATTTTAATATTTCCACTGGTAGGTGTTTCATCAATTTTACCTGAAGACCCGCAACCGGCAAACAAAAATGCAATTAATATGATAATTGCATAGCGAAAAGAATTATTCTTCTTCATGTTTTTGGTGGTTTTTAAGTTTAGGTAACAGACGCAAGAAACGGATAATTCCATAGGCGATAAGAAATATGCCGAAAAATATTTTAATGCCGCTATATTCAGGAGGAATATTAAACCGTTGATTGAATTGAGGAAAAAACATTATAAAAAAACCTAACCCTATATATACCAGCACCATGAACAAGCCAAAAATGCTCCATACCCCGAAATGATACTTTGAACTCATAAAGTTACAGATATGATAGTTTAATGCAAATGAAACGAACCTTTTCATAAAACATTGCGGAGAGAATGGGATTCGAACCCATGAACCGCTTTTGGCGATTACACACTTTCCAGGCGTGCGCCTTCGACCACTCGGCCATCTCTCCGAAGTGTGCAAATATATTCATTTTTTTATTTCCAACGCATAAATATCCTGAAACTCTTATTTTATCTTTTTCTTTGAACATGTTTGTTTTTTTAGAATTCATTATGCTTTTCAGTGTTTTTATCAATTTTTTCAAAATTATAAACAAAGAAACTTTAATTTTAAATAGTTAAGAATCTGGTTTAATAAAAACAGAAAAAGGTATGTTTTAATAAGATTACGGATAAAAATTTTATGTTTAAAAAAAACACTATCTTTACAAAATCTAAATAAGAAACAATGGAAATATACAAGGAGCAAATAATCAACGCATTGAGTAAAGTCATTGATCCTGATTTGCATAAAGACCTGGTCAGCTTGGGAATGATTGAAGATATTTTTATTAAAGACAATGAAATAAATTTCAAGCTTATATTAACGACTCCTGCATGTCCACTGCGCGAAAAGTTAAAAAACGACTGCATAAAAGCTATTAAAGAGGATTTAGGTGATAATTTTATAATAAATATAGAACTGGGAGCTAAAGTAAAAAAAAGTACACAATCAAAAGGCAAAGAAAATGTTTTACCCGGCGTTAAAAACATAGTATTGATTGCTTCGGGCAAAGGAGGCGTTGGAAAATCAACTATTGCGGCTAATATAGCCATCTCACTTGCGGAAACAGGGGCAAAAACAGGTTTGCTGGATGCCGATATTTATGGCCCTTCGGTCCCCATTATGTTTGACCTTAATAATTATCGCCCGAAAGCAATAGATAATAGCGGAGCAGTTAGAATAGTGCCTGTTGAAAAATTCGGTATTAAACTGATGTCTATTGGATTTTTTGTTGACAGTACTCAGGCATTGATATGGCGCGGGCCTATGGCTTCAAATGCCTTAAAACAACTTTTTACCGAAGTGGAGTGGGGAGAACTTGATTATCTTATTATTGATACCCCTCCCGGTACTGGCGACATACACCTCACGCTGGTTCAGACATTGCCGGTAGCCGGCGCAGTAATAGTTACAACGCCTCAGGAAGTCGCCCTGTCCGATGCCCGAAAAGCCATTGGCATGTTCAGGCAGGAAGGAATTAATGTCCCTGTATTAGGACTTATTGAAAACATGTCATATTTTACTCCGGCCGAATTACCTGAAAACAAATATTATATTTTTGGTAAGGGCGGAGGTCAAAAACTGGCTGAGGAAACCAAAACTGTATTGCTGGGACAGATACCTTTGATACAGTCATTATGTGAATCGGGTGATGAAGGGAAACCTGCTGCACTTGTGCACAATACTTCTATTGCAAAAGCGTTTATGGAGTTAACTGAAAATTTATCACAGCAACTATCTTTATGGGCTGAATTTAAATCAGTAACAGATGTTTTCAAACATACTCATACGAATAATAATACAGATAAATAAATCTCAAGAAATTATAAATTTAAAAAATCTGAAAAATGGATACAAAAGAAGAATTAATAAAAAAAGTAAACAATGTAATTGACCAGATCAGGCCTTACCTGGAAGCTGATGGCGGTAATATAAGCTTTGTGGAACTTACAGATGATAATGTGGTTAATGTGCAACTTCACGGTGCCTGCCACAGCTGCCCTATGAGCATAATGACACTGAAAAACGGAGTGGAAGCTGCAGTAAAAAAAGCAATTCCCGAGATCAAATCCGTTGAGGCTGTAAATCTTTGAGAACTACTGCCCATTAAAACAATTTAATTATTTATAATTGTGTGAGGCACATTTTTAATAATGGGTTCAGAAAAAACAATAAATAGAATTGGTATTATCGGTTCAGGGAAAATGGGGACCGACATACTCCATTTTTTATTATTTCAAAATTATAAAATCACACAAATCTGTTTAAATATTGAGGAAGCTGAAAGAAGCCGGCAGTTGCTGAATAAAAAACTGTTGCGCTTGCAAAGATGCGAAGCAATTAATGAAGAACAGTTTGTCAATACGATTTCATCAGTAGATATAAACAACGAATACAAATCTCTCGAGTCCTGTGATTTAATAATTGAATGCACATGGGAGAATCCTGACAGAAAGAAAAAACTGATGAATGATATTGCCTCTTATCTTCAAACAGAAGCAGTAATTGCAAGCAATTCATCTTCAATAAAACCATCATTATTTGTAAATAAAACATTATCCGACAAGACGTTAGGCTTACATTTCTTCTATCCCGTAAAACTCAAAAATATTGTCGAAATTATCGTTTCAAAAGAAACTTCAGATGACGCAAAAAATATGATTGTTGCTTTTTGTAAAAAAATAGGGAAACGACACCTCATGCTTGATGAAGAAAATGCTTTCATTTTAAATAAGTTGTTTCTGGAAGTTCAGAATGAAGCCTTTAACATCCACATAGAAAGCAACTTATCGTACAAACAAATTGATGATGTTGTTAAAGAAAATCTTTTTCCGGATGGAATTTTCAGCTTTTTTGACCAAGTTGGCAATGACATTATGTTGGCATCAATTATGAATTACATTTCTGACATAAGTGATTCCGAGCGTTACCACCCTTTGGTACATAAACTTGAAGAAATGTGCAGAAATAATCAACTTGGGGTTAAAACAAAATCCGGATTTTATCCTTATTTAGATATTGAAAATCAGGTTATTAATAAGAATGTGACAACAACCAATGAAATTATTACCGGAAATATTATTTCAAGGCTCTGCAATATTTATTTTAAGGAAGCACATCGAATAATAGCTAAAGGGATTTGCAGTCCGGACGATTTAGAATTTGCCGTGAAAGAATATATGAATATTGATAAAGGGCCCTTCACTTTGGAACAAGAATTAAAAAAATAAACAATAAAAATGGAACGCGTAGTAGTAACAGGCATGAGCCTGATAACCTCACTGGGGTTGGACCTTAACACAAACTGGGAAAATCTGCTTGCCGGGAGAAGCGGGGTGGCCAAAATAAAACAGTTTGATGCTTCAGAATGCCAGACACAGATTGCTGCTGAAATTCCCGAAAACTTTGAACAACAATGGCCACAATACATAAAAAAAAGGGCTGCCGAGCAAATGACACGCATCACCAAAGCATGTTATGTTGCTGCAAAGGACGCTGTTAAAATGAGCGGGGTTGATTTTGAGGAAGCGGACAAAACCCGCTGCGCTGTCATACTTGGAGTGGTTACCACGGCCAATACATCCTCGGAAAAAGGCACTACCCCACAAAACCGAATATTAAAAAGCATGAACAATGCCATGTCTTCTTGGATATCCCTTGAGTATAAATTACTGGGGCCTAATTTTACTGTTTCGGCTGCCTGTGCTTCTTCAGCCTTTGCTATTGGACTGGCTTATGATATGATAAAAAACGGAATGGCAGATATCGTAATTGCTGGAGGCGCCGACTCCATTGTCAATAAAGAAGAAATTGAAGGGTTTAATCATTTATATGCCATATCAACTGAAAATGATAATCCCGAAAAAGCCAGCAAACCTTTTTCTAAAAACCGAGATGGTTTTGTTATCGGCGAAGGTGCCGGGGTCATAATTCTGGAATCCGAGAAAAGTGCCCGGAAGCGAAATGCCCGAATTCTTGCAGAAATTGCAGGATATGCCACAACAAGCGAAGCATATAATATTATGGCTCCAATGAAAGATGGCGAGGGTATCGCACACACACTTCAACTGGCTTTACAAAAATCAGGTATCAATACCGAAGATGTTGATTACATAAATGCTCACGGCACATCAACCACTCTAAATGACAAATACGAAACCCTTGCCATAAAAAAAGTTTTTGGTGATAGAGCATACAAAATCCCTATATCTTCATCCAAATCCATGATAGGTCATACTATTGGGGCAGCAGGAGCTATAGAACTTATTATTACCATTCAATCCCTGATAAACGGTATAATTACACCAACCATAAATCTTAATGACCCTGACCCGGAACTGGACCTCGATTTTGTCCCAAATACAGCACGGAAACATGAAATAAATTGTGCACTTTCCAACTCATTTGCTTTTGGCGGACATAATGCTGTTTTGGTAATAAAAAAATTTCAGTAATTTTGTAAAAAAAAATTCAAATGGCAATTATACACGAAAATACCCGCAACGAAGTTAAAGAAACCGTTTATAATTTTTTTACTGAAGAATGCGATGTTGACCCTGCGCTTCTAAGTGAAGAAACAAATATTATCCGTGATATTGACGGAGATTCGCTGATGTTTATTGAGCTTATTGAGATTTTTAAAAAGAAATATTCTTTAAATATTGAATTGAAAAGTATCGGGAAGTATGTAGTAAAACATCCTGTTGAAACCATCGGCCAACTGATAGATATGACGATGCTCATCATAGAGCACGAAAACAATATAACCACTTTGGATTAAAAAATCAGGCGGCAATTCACTTGTTGCCTTTTATAGGTGTTTCCTTTTTCATATTCACCAGCCATTTCCCGTTGACCTTAACGAGTTCCACCTGTTTTATTTCGCCATTTTCATTTTTATAATTTACTATTGCATTTTTCCCGTCAATGGCTGTTTTAATAACCTCAACATTTATATCCTTAGGTTGAAAATCCGCTTCTTTTCCATTCTTTTTACTCATCTCATACATCATGGAAATCATATCAATGGTCTTACTTGTTGTTTCGGTGCCGTACATCCTCGCTTGGTCAAATTCAAATTTTGCCAGGTGTTTTAAAAATTTCACTGCAGTTTCAGCAGCCTGATTTTCATTTTTCTGTCGGGTTTTACATGAAAAAATCAACAGGCTAAATATTACCAGAAGAAAAAAAGATACAACGCTTTTTGTTTTCATTAATCTTAATTTGGAAATCCAAAGTTACATAAATTATTATCTGTTTTCAGCTTTTGATACAATCTGTAAGGTCTATTTTGTTATTTTTGCAGGGAAGAAATAACCAAAAGAATTTATTCATGTTTACAGGAATTGTTGAAAACACAGGAAAAGTAGTGAATATTGAACGAGAACGTACCAATATTCATATTACCATTAAAACTCCCATTGCAAAGGAACTCAATGTTGACCAAAGCATGTGTCATGATGGTGTTTGCCTTACTGTAGTTAAGGTTGACCCCGACAAAATTCAATATGTTGTTACTGCCATACAGGAAACGCTTGACAAAACAAATCTGGGCACCTGGGTTCCCGGTTACGAGGTGAACCTGGAACGCAGCATGAAGATGGAAGCACGTTTCGACGGGCACATAGTGCAGGGGCATGTTGACCAGACTGCAATATGCACTAAAGTGGAAGAAATGGACGGAAGCTGGAAATTCTGGTTCGAATACGATTCCGATAAACAAAATATCACTGTGGAAAAAGGCTCAATTTCAGTTAACGGTGTCAGCCTCACAGTGGTAGATTCCCTGCCCGGGCAGTTCTCGGTTGCCATAATTCCTTATACATATCAGGTAACAAACTTTCATAATTTCAAAAAAGGAACTGTTATCAATATTGAGTTTGATGTTTTCGGGAAATATGTAGCAAAGCTGTTGAAACTTTACATGGAGCAAAAAGGTTTGTAATCCCCGAGGATTACGCTATTCGTACTGATATTCAACCTTTGGTTATCTACGATGCCTTAAACTTTTACTAATCTTGCTTTTTCCTGCAGATAAATCAGGTATTTGTCGCAGGATTTACCATTAATATCTGATAACAAAGCCGCATAATTTAATATCTGGGTTTTGTGTTTGTCCTGTTCTGCACCTGTTTTAAAATCTATTACAATGCTTCTATCTTTTTCAAAAATGACCCTGTCGGGGCGGTATAACTTATTTTCCGGGGTTATAATGTCTGCTTCAGTTCTGACATCCAGCCCGGGGGAAAAAAATTGGCTGATTTCAGTATCGGAAAACATTTCGTTGACATAATTCTTTATTTCATCCGCCTCCCTTTCATTCACAATGCCTTCTGTAAGCATATTGTCAATAATGTTTTCCGCATCATCAAAATCTTTTATCCCGGAAAGCACATCGTGAACTATATTCCCCCACTTCATGCCTTCAGCCTTTACATCATCGTCCCACAGTACGTTTGAGTTATATCTTATATTTATTTTTTCCAACCAATTTTCAGAAATAATATAATCCGGAGTAACTTTTTCAATATGTTTTCCTTCCTTAACAGTATCTGTATATCGGTAACTGCTGTCGCCAAATTCATAAAACAGTTTATCATCACTCCACAAACCTTCACTTTTTAAAAAGTCCTGTAATAAAATGCCAAACTTAGCTTCTCCGCTTTTTTCTTCTTTTTTGGTAATTACATATAACTGATTTTCCGCCCTTGTAAGTGCCACATAGCATATATTAAGCATATCAATCACTGAACGTAATTTTTCCTGTTCATATAGACAATAATAATCAGTCCCTTCCAATGCGCTTTTTGTAATTTGTACAGGTATGGCCGGCATATGGTGGAAAAGTTTGCCAGGCATTTTAATCCATGATATTTTACCTTTGCTTTCGGCGGCCTCATCGGCAAAAGGATATATTACCACCGGAAACTCCTGCCCTTTTGCTTTATGTATTGTCATAATTTTAACAGCGTCCAGTTCTTCAGGTACCGAGATTGATTTAGAATACCCTATTTCATTCCACCACTCTATAAAATCCAATGGGTTTAAGTTGTTTTTACGCGAAAATTCAGCAATAGCATCAAGATAAAAAATCACAAAGGGGTTGGAAGGTATATTTAGCTTTAGAGAACGAATTATTTCTTCATTTAAGTCATATAAAGGTAAACTTGACAAAAAGTGTAAGTTAATATCAATACCGGCTTCAATAAACAATTCATTCAAAGCGGTAAGCGGTAGCTTGTCTTCTTTACATCTTTCATGGTACAGGTTAATTAAATATTCAGGAACATTTTCCAGGCTATAGTGCTTGCTTATATAAAAAAGTATATATCCGACAGCAAGTTCATCATTATTGTTTTGCAGGAACTTCACCATTGAAATCAGCATATTAACTTCGGGCGAAGCAGATAACCATAAAGATTCGGAAGAAACCACATCCACAGAATTTTTCATAAGATGTGCGGCAACCGATGCAGATTCTATATTGGTACGGCAAACAACGGCAATATCGTTCAAAGGAACCTGTTCATGCTTTAAATTCATTACTATTTCCAGAACTTTATCAAGCTGCTTGTTTTTATAATCTTCTCTTTCTATAAAAATAATATTCACATACCCTCCGGTATTACCCGGTTTGATGTTTTGTTCAATCCGACTGTAAATATCTTTTACACTTTCATCATTAAATTTTTCTGCTAAAAAAGAGAACAATTGGTTGTTAAAGCTGATGATTTCCTTTCTTGAACGGTAATTGATATTACTTGCTTGTTCATCATAAATATCGTAAGGGGCAAAGCTCCTTTTCAGGTTCTTCTCGATATCATCAAAATGTGTAAGTGGTGGTTTTGAATACATATCAGGCAACGAAGCAAACTGCATCACTTCGCCGTTTCGCCAGCGGTAGATAGCCTGCTTGCCGTCTCCGACAATCAGATTAAGATTCGCTGAAGCCAGTGAATTATCTATCAATGGCAACATGTTTTGAAACTGCAACACCGAAGTATCCTGAAATTCATCAATGAAAAAATGTTCAAACTTTTCACCTGTCCTTTGATATATAAAAGGCACCGGTTCATTCAGTAATTGTTCGTGAATTTTCCGGTAAAAGTCGCTGATAAATATCAGGTTGGTTTCAGATTTTATGGCTTCCACTTCCTTCTCAATAAGATTCAACAATGACAAGGGATAAAGGTTGCGCGACAGCAGGCTAAGGTTTCTGAAAGATGCCAGCAGTTCGACAATGCGATAGTAACTTTCAGTAATAAGAGGTTTTACAGCATTAATGGCATTTTTGTCTGCCTGAGGGGCCGTTGAAGAATACCATTTGTCTTCTTCTATGGTTTTTGTAGCGTTTTTGTTGACATCCGTATTTCCCAAGCGATTTTGCGCCAGTTTTGTAAAAAGTAACATGACGCCTTTTGAGCCCTGAAAAAAACTTTTTACATCAATATTTCTCTTATCAATAGTGTTAAGCACATTATGTGCTATGGCATCGGCTTCCTGATTTAATTTGTTCATCTGTGCAAAAACGCTGCTTATTACCGCTCTGAAATCATTCAAAGTAAAATCACGAAAAAGCTGTATATATTTCTGAGTATCTTCTTTCAGTAATTCCTCGGAAAATATTTTCAGTTCATCTACCACATCCCAGTTCTTCCCTTCTGACATCTTTTGTTTTACAAATTCTACAAGCACCCTTGTTATGGCTTCATCAGCGCCGGCATAGCTCAACAGGACATCAACCGCCTGAGACAAGACGCGTTTTGCGTCCAGTTCCACATCAAAGTTTTGTGGTATTTTCAGGTCATAGGCAAATGTTCTGATGATACGTTGAACAAAGCTGTCAATAGTGCTGATAGCAAAATCAGAATAATTATGAAGTATTTTTTCGAGCACCAGGCGGGAGCGCAATGCCAGTTTTTTTTCATCAAGGCCAGTGGTTTTGCCTAAAATTTCAATCAGAGAAGCGTACTTTTTACGCAGCTCATTATTTTCTTCCGACTCAGACTCATCAAGGCTACTAATCGTTAACAGGTACGTAATAACACGGCTTTTCATTTCGTTAGCAGCTTTATTTGTGAAAGTTACTGCAAGTATGCGGCGGTATTTTTCAGGGTCGGACAATACAATTTTAAGGTATTCTTTTACCAGAGTGTAGGTTTTTCCGGAACCTGCAGAGGCTTTATATACAATAAATTTCTTTTCGGAGAGCATGGGTACGATTAAAGAGTAAAGATAGAAATTTTTAATTTTGCAAAGCCATCATGTGTTGATTATTATGATTGATGGAAAACGCCTCCTGAAAGAAATTATTTTTAATACTTCCCGTGCTTCTGGAAAAGGCGGGCAGCATGTGAACAAGGTATCCACAAAGGTCGAACTAATATTTAATATTGAAGCATCTGCACTTTTTTCTGAGGAAGAGAAGCAATTGATTTTGTCGAAATCCGGCAAATATCTTAAAGATGGCATTAGTATTCATCTTTTTTGCAGCGAAAGCCGTTCACAGCTTCATAACAAAAAGATTGCTTTTGAAAAATTGATTAAGTTGCTTGAAAAGTACCTGAAACATGCGAAAGAAAGAATACCTACTGAAATCCCTGATGAAGAAAACGAAAAGCGTCTGGCTGAAAAAAAGCATAAAGCTGAGAAAAAACAAAACAGGCAGAGGGTTGAATAATAAAAAAAACTTGAATTTTTTTCAGACATTAATCTTTCTAATAACCTTTTTCTTTTAGCACTTTACGGGCTTCTTTGTAGCCGATATCAAACATTTTTTTTCCCTGGGAAGCTTCAAACATGGAATACTTATTCAGTTCAGAGGGCTCAATATAAATGTCGAAGCTGGGGATTTTGTGTTCGTTCATTTTATTCAGTGCAATATTCAGGATTCGGTCGGCCACATTTACCATTCCCCGATACTTGGTTTCTGGAAGTACGGGATTAACATTAACACCAATAATCATTTCGCAGTCGTTTTCTATGGGCGATAAAGGAAGATTATCCAGCACACCACCATCAACATAGGTTACCCCGTCAATGTTTACGGGCTGGAAGATAACCGGAACTGTACAGGAAGCTATTATTCGTTTTACAAGCTCACCTTCTGAGAAATATTCTATACAGGCTTTGTCAAGGTTTGTTACAGCAATATGCATGGGAATTTTGAGGTCTTCAAAATTTTTGGCGCTGAGATTTTCACGCAGGGTTTTATATAAGCCTGTCATGCGGACAAGACCTTTGTTGGGGACAATAAACTCAAGAAATTTGTAAGTACTTTTATTCGCAAATAAAGTATATATTTCATCAACGGAATGTCCGTCTGCATAAAGGGCGCCCACTATTGAACCCGCACTTGCTCCTGAAATGACATCAGGATAGATGCCGGCTTCGTTTAATGCTTTTAAAACACCTCCGTGAGCAAACCCCCTGAATCCACCACCACTCAGAACCAGCCCCGTTTTATATTTTTTCTTTACTTTAACCATGAGTTATACTGTTTTTTTCGGCACTAAAATTATAAAATATAAAGTTATAAATAAAACGGCCGCCGAAGAAAAAAACATAGTGACCGCCGGGCCAAAATAAAACCAGATGATGCCGACCAGAAAACTGGCTATCATGGTAAAAATACTATTGATGGCAGTAAAAGCCCCTATGGCGGTTGCGGTTTCGTTCTTTCCTGTGATATTGGGAATCCATGCCTTGCTGATACCTTCGTAGCAGGCAGCATACAAGCCATAAAAGAAAAGCAAAATGAAATAGATATACAGTCGGTTGCCAAAGACAAAGCATTTACAAACTGCCGAAAAGGTATAACCCTTGCAATTAAAATATATGAATAGCTAAAGAATTTAAGGAAAGAATAAAAGTTATTTTCTAACCAGCGCTTCCACAACTTTATCAATACTCAACATTTTACGGTTAAGATAATGTGTTTCTCCGTTATCAAAAACCAGTAAAACTTTCTTATTATTATTACTTGTGTCAGCGTTTACAGAAATAATTCTGTCTTTTATTATCTGAACGACATTGGTAATGGGATTGGTAAATATTTCTGATTTTTTTACAAACTCATCCGTAATTTCATGTGTATTCATTTCAAACAGCAGCCGTTTATTGGTAATAGACATAGTGCCGAAATAATCTTTACCTTCCGGGAATGCATAATACAAATCCCATGAATCTATCATAAACTCATTTTGACCAAGCGGGATTTTGAAAGTTTGAACCATACATTTCAAAATAATCATCAAATATACTATAAAAATTGTCGAAAGTCAAGAAATAATTTAGTTATGTCTAAAATTTAACTAATTGGATATTGAAACATATTTATGCTTGATTATTGCTTTAAGATACTTAAAATTTATAATTTTGCAACAGAATTATGAATTAAATAAATATTAATGAAAAAAGTATTAATCTTGGGTGCAGGAATGGTTGCAAAACCAATAATTCAGTATTTACTGAGTAAAAAAACAAACTTAACTGTGGCTGCTTTAAACATTGAGGAAGCAAGGCGTATGATTGGCAATTCTTCGAACGGAAAAGCCATATACTGGACAGTGGAAAACGAAATTGCACTAGACACCATGGTTTTTGAAAACGATATCGTAGTCAGTCTAATCCCTTATGCATATCACATAAAAGTTGCTGAATATTGCATTAAGCACAGAAAAAACCTTATTACAGCTTCCTATGCAAAACCGGAAATGTATGCCCTTGACACAAAGGCAAAAGAAGCCGGTATTATTATCCTGAACGAATGTGGTTTAGATCCCGGCATAGACCATATGTCAGCAATGCGTATTATTGACCATGTACATAAAAAAGGAGGCAAAATAGAAGATTTTTATTCTTTATGCGGTGCTTTACCTGCTCCTGAATCATGCAATAATCCTTTCAATTACAAATTTTCATGGAGTCCCAAAGGTGTGGTTCTTGCCGGCAACAATGACGCAAAATACCTGAGGCACGGAAAAAATGTTGAAATCGCAACAGAGGATTTGTTTAAAAACCCCATGACATTGAATTTCCCTGATGTCGGAGAACTTGAGATATATCCTAACAGAGATTCACTATCGTATATTAAAATTTACGGAATTCCGGAAACAAAAACGATGTATCGTGGCACCTTTCGCTTTAAAGGCTGGTGCGAAACGCTGGATGTCATGAAAGCACTAAAATGCACACTTCTCGACAAACACGATTTTACAAGTAAAAGTTTTGCTGGCGCTGTCGCAATGGTTAATGGGATGACTGACGAAAAAGATATTCATAAAAAAGCAGCTGCTTTACTGAATATTGATGAGAAAGCTTATTCTTTAAAGGCAATGGAATGGCTGGGCTTATTCAGCAGTGAACCAATGAACCGTAAAGAAGATTCAATGTATGAAATTACTTCTGACCTGATGATAGAAAAGATGATGATAAACGAAAACGACAGGGATATGGTGGTGATGATGCATATTTTCAAAGCATCATATCCTGACGGAACTGCAGAGGTAATTAAATCAAGGATGCTTGACTTCGGCTCCATCAAAACAGATACTGCTATAGCCAGAACAGTAGCGCTTCCTGCTGCAATTGCCGTAGAAATGATACTTCAGGAAGAAATAAAGAGTAAGGGTGTTCATATTCCTGTAATACCGGAAATCTATAATCCTATTCTTGACAATCTTGAAAAACTTGATATAAAAATGATTGAAGAATATGGTTTGCCTTTGTCTGAAAACTTATAAAATACTCTGATTGAAATTCGGGAAATGGATAGGCGGCGGATTGGGGTGGGCTTTTGGTGGCCCTATAGGCGCTATATTGGGTTTTGCTTTAGGCTCTGTTGTTGACAGCATTGATGGTTCAACTCCCCAACCTACCCATGCAACACAGCAGGGTGATTTTGTGGTCAGTATGCTCGTTCTCACTGCCGCTGTAATGAAAGCCGATGGTAAAGTTCTGAAAAACGAACTCGATTATGTGAAGCGTACATTCCTGAACCAGTTCTCCCCTGAACAAACCCGGGAATATATGTTGCTGTTAAGGGATATACTGAAACAGGAAATCTCCGTTTATGATGTTTGCAGGCAGATTGATGCCTATATGGATTATTCTTCAAAACTTCAGTTATTGCATTATCTTTTCGGAATTTCCCTGGTAGATAATGTAACCCATGCTACCGAAATAAAAGTTATTGAAGCCATTGCTAATAACATTGGTATTACAGAAGCAGATTACCTATCCATTAAAGCAATGTTTGTCAAAGAGGTGGACAGCGCTTACAAGATACTGGAAATTGACCCTTCTGTTAGCGATGAAGATTTGAAAAAAGCATACCGGAGAATGGCTCTTAAATATCATCCCGATAAAGTAAGTCATCTGGGCTATGAAATGCAAAAAACTGCCAACGAAAAGTTTCAGAATGTTAATGCTGCTTATGAGGAAATAAAAAAACAGCGTGGCATAAACTAAGTATTACAGACGCGATTTGTTCACGGCTTTTTTCCATTCATTGTAAAGAAATTCCCTCTTAAATTTATCAATTTCAGGCTTAAATATCCGGTCCGTTTCTTTTAAAAGGCTGAGTTGATTTTTATCCCAGTAATCAATAGCAACTCCGGCAAGGAAAGCAGCTCCAAGTGCTGTAGACTCAATGCTGACGGGCCTTACGACAGTAACATCAAGTATGTCCGCCTGAAACTGCAAAAGGAAATTATTTGCTGCAGCGCCTCCGTCAACATTCATTATTTTTAGGTCTTCTATACCGGAATCTATTTGCATGGCATTTACAACATCTTTGGTTTGAAAAGCCATAGCCTCAAGCCCTGCGCGGATGATATGTTTTTTTTCTGACGACAGAGTAAGCCCTGTAATAATACCCCGGGCATCCATGTCCCAGTATGGTGCGCCCAATCCTGCAAATGCGGGAACAAAATATACTCCATGGTTGTTTTCTGCTTCCAAAGCAATTTTTTCCGTTTCGGCTGCCGCTGAAATGATGCCCAGATTGTCGCGCATCCATTTTATTACGGCACCTGCAATAAAAACACTACCTTCCAGAGCATAAGAAATTTTCCCATCTATGCCCCATGCAATGGTGGAAAGCAAACCCTGTTTCGACCTTACAGGTTTTTCTCCGGAATTCATCAATAGGAAGCAGCCCGTGCCATAGGTATTTTTTATCATTCCCTTTTCTAAACAATTTTGTCCAAACAAAGCTGCCTGCTGGTCTCCTGCAATGCCTGACAAGGGTATGGAAATGCCATCAAAAACTGTTGCATCGGTGTGACCATATAGTTTTGATGAATCAACAACTTCGGGAAGCATACATTCAGGGATGCCGAAAAGTTCGCAAAGTTTTTTGTCCCAACAGAGGCTTTTGATATTAAACAGCATGGTTCGCGAAGCATTTGAATAATCTGTTATATGAAGTTTTTCCCCACTTAACTTCCATGCGAGATATGTATCTATTGTGCCGAAAAGCAAATCTCCATTTTTTGCTTTTTCCTTTACACCACTTATATTATTTAATATCCAATGCAATTTAGTAGCTGAAAAATATGAGTCAATAACCAGTCCTGTATTTTCTTGGATATAATCAGTCCATCCTTCTTCACGTAATTTCTTACATACTTCTGAAGTTCGCTTATCTTGCCATATTATCGCATTACAAACTGGCTTACCTGTCTTTTTATTCCATACAACAGTAGTTTCTCGCTGGTTTGTGATTCCTATGGCGGCAATATCTGAAGAAGCAACATTCAGGGAATTCATGACATCCCTGGCAGCCTGCCATTGATTTTGCCATATTTCTTCGGCATTTTGTTCAACCCAACCGGGAAAAGGAAAAATTTGCTTTGTCTCTATTTGGCTTATTCCTGCAATTTTAGCCTGTTTATCAAATAATACCGCTCTAGAACTTGTAGTCCCCTGGTCGAGTGATAAAATATATTTTTTTTTCATTTCACAAAACAATTTATAAAATACTCTGGTTAATTTTCTTGTTTCAGAGGTTTAAATCCTTCGCCGAGAATTTCATTAGCATTTAAAACTGTTAAAAAAGCATATGGGTCCACTTTGTGAACATAATCTTTCAACTGCGCAAGTTCCTTACGGCTGACAACGGTAAAGATAATTTGTTTTTCTGTACCTCTGAACATGCCCTTACCTTGAATCAATGTACCACCGCGGTCAAGATCATTGATAATAACCTCCCTTATCTCATCATATTTATCTGAAATTATAAATAAAGTTTTTTCATAGCTTAAGCCTTGAATCACAGTATCAATAACTTTTCCGGTAATAAATATTATCAGCCAGGAATACAAAGGTATTTTCCAGTCACGAAAAGCTACAAGTCCCAATAAAACGATAACTGAGTCAACATAAATAAGTAATTGCCCTACAGGCAAGCGGGTATATTTTGTGAAAATCATAGCAATAATATCTGAACCACCTGAAGTAGCTTTTGAACGAAACATGATACCGATGCCAATGCCAACCAAAACACCACCAAATAATGCCGAAAGCAAGGGGTCATTTTCCACCAGCGGGTTGTCGCCCTGAAAATAGGTGAGCAGTAAAATAAATTGTGAAACCGCAACAAAACCCACCACGGTTTTTATACCGAATTTTGGTCCCAGTATTTTTGTTCCTATGATAGTCAAAGGTATATCTAAAGCCAAACCTACTAACCCTATTGGCAATCCTTCAGGAACAATGGCAAATAATCCTTTGGTAACATAATGAACTACAATGGCAATACCGTAAACACCGCCCGGGACAAATTTGTATGGAGAAATAAAATAAACAAAACCTACCGACATTATAAATGCTCCCAGCAGGATCATAAAGTATTCAAAAAACCATTTGCGGGTAAATTTTTTTTCGAGATGCTTGATTTTAATTGACATGATAAATACGATTTGAGTTTTTAAAATTTTTAAGGCGACAAAATTACTAAAATGCTACAGCAACAAAATAATATTGTCAAGACAGCTATTTCTCAGGAGAAAACAGTTGAAAGCAGCATGTTATTGTTGAAGCATTTTAAGGTAGGCTGGGTCCGCTTCAACTCCCGAACTGACTGCTTTTTGTGCATTTGCAAGTGCTTTTGATTTTTCTCCAAGCGCATTCCATGAATAAGAACGGGACAGATAATAAATTCCTTGAGGGTCAATGCTTATAGCTTTATCAAAATCCTCAAGTGATTCTTTGAATTTTTTCATGCGCTGCTTGTCAATACCGATATTATTGTATATGCTTGCATCATTAGGCTTTAGTTTAAGATATTTTTGGTAATCTGCAATGGCTTCCTCAAAACGCCCGAGCATTTCGTATGTCAATGCACGGTTTGAATATGTATTTGAAACACGAGGATCTAATTCTATAGATTTATCAAAATTTTTCAGGGCTTCTTCATAATGTCCTGAGCGCGCCAACGCAGAACCTCGATTCGACCAAGTCTCGGCATTTTTAGGGTTAAATTGTAACGCTTTGTTGAAATCCAGTATCGCCAGACTGTCTTTATTGGTGAAAAAATATAAAGCCCCGCGGTTGTGAAATGCTAAGGCATAGGTTGAGTCTGTTCTGATGGCATTATTATAATCTGCCAGGGCTTTGTCATATTCTTTTCGCTGACGGTATTCATAGCCCCTGTTAACCCACATAAGAGGTACAGCATATTTTTCAACTACATCGGAAGTGATACTGATGGTGTTTTTCCATACTTTGTTACGGCTGTATGTCAGGTATGATGTTGCCAGGAAAAATACCAGAAAAACAGAAGTAACAATTACCGGTTTTATAAACTTTTTCTCGATAAGCAGATGAGCACCCCATGCCACAATGAAAAATATTCCTATACTGGCAAGGTAAACATAACGGTCGGCCATAACAGTAGGCCTCACGGCAACAACCTGCAAGGCAAGTGAAAAGATAATATTCAATAGAAAAAACAATCCCCCGAAAATAACATATTTGTTTTTCTTTTTTATCGTCAGGGAATATAGCACTATAAGTATCATTATGGCGAAGGCAAACAATAAATACAAGAACCTGTTGTCTTTAAGAGAAAAATACGGATAATACAGCGATAGTTTAAATGGAACAAACAATTTAACAATATACATGCACAAAGCATAACAGGCATAGATAATTCTGTCGGTAATACTAAACGATGTGGTTATGATAATGTCTTTGTTGGATTTTGTAGCCGCCATGGTGACCAGTCCGAAAGCCAGCGAGATGATAAAAAATGGAAGTTTCTCCAAAAGTACTTTGCGGCTGAAAAGTTTTCTGCCGAAATAAATATCAATGGCTACTATGGCCAGAGACAACGAAACTGCCTGTTCTTTACAAAAGCATGAAATAAAAAAAAGGATGACCGAAAAAAAATAGTACTTGGTTTTTTTTGTCTTTATGTATTTGATATAGACAATTAATGAAGAAAGAAAAAAGATACTGTACAGGCAGGTTTTGTAAACGGCCGCCAGCCAGGCAACAGATTCTACCTGCAGGGTCGCGATCCCGAATAATGCGGCTGTTACAATAGCTATGCGGAAATTACTACACAATGCCCATATAAGTTTGAATACAAGTAGGGTTGTAATAAGATGCAGAAAAACGGCAACAAGGTTGTATAAAAAAGGATTGAAATCCGATATAGCATGAATTAGTCCATAAATCACCGTAGGTATCGGAGAATACTGTGCCTCATAAAAGTTACTGAAAATAACAGGCAGATTTGAAAGGCTGAAATTAGCGATAAATGGATTTTTTGTAATGTATAAGTCATCATCGTAATTAATGAAGTCTTTGTTTAGTGCAGGCAGGTAGGCAATAAAAATCAGAACTAACATTAAGAATAAAAACAGCAGTTGATTTCTGCCGATTTCCACATTTTGTTTTTTATGAGTATCAGGTCTATTTTTTTGCCTGTTATTCTGAATCTTTTTTTTATTTTTATTATTCATGCATTTATTTCATTTTGCATGACAAACATAAATAAAAAAATCAGGAAAATTTACCAACCCTGATAGGTAGAAATATTATTTTGTGTAAGCTCTTGATTTTTTAGGCCATTTTTTATTATTGTTCCTTAGTTTGTTTGAGTTTGGAGTATTCTTTTCAGGCTTTCTGAAATGTCTCCTTTGCTGAGGGTTGACTTTCACCGGATGAAACACGGCCATAGGATAAGGATGTCCTTCAACAGCCTGAATTTTTTTTCCTATAAGTTTTTCAATATTACGTAAATATGCTTTTTCATCAGCGTCACATAATGAATAAGCGGTGCCTTCTGAGCCAGCTCTTGCAGTTCGGCCGATGCGGTGGACATAGGTTTCGGCCATATTTGATATTTCAAAATTGATAACACACTCCATGTCCTGTATGTCGATGCCCCGGGAGGCAATATCTGTTGCCACCAGTACACGTGTGGTCTGTGCTTTAAAATTTTTTAATGCGTTCTGTCGTGCCAGCTGGCTTTTGTTGCTGTGGATGGCTTCGGCTGTTATTTTATTTCTTTCCAGTATCTTTGCTACTTTGTCGGCGCTGTGTTTTGTCCGTGTGAATACCAGGGCTGTCCTGATATTTTTATTTTTCAGCAAATCAAGTAATAGCGCATTTTTGTTTGGTTTGTCAACAAAATATACAAATTGTTTGACCGTCTCAACCGTAGAAGCAGATGGTGTAACTTCTATCTTAAAGGGTTTCGATAATATTGAACTGGAGAGTTTGATAATTTCTGGCGGCATGGTGGCCGAGAAAAAAAGAGATTGCCTCTTTGGCGGCAGCGCCGCGATTATTTTTCTTACATCCGGCAAAAAACCCATGTCAAGCATGCGGTCTGCTTCGTCAAGCACAAAAATTTCCACCCTGTGCAGAGAAACATAACCCTGTCCCATAAGGTCAAGGAGTCTTCCGGGGGTTGCCACCAGGATATCCGCACCCTGTCGCAATGCAATGGTCTGGGATTTTTGGTTTACGCCACCATATATTACAGTGCTGGTTAGTCCGGTAAACCGCCCGTAAGCCCGGATACTTTCGTTTATTTGTATGGCAAGTTCACGGGTAGGTGTTACAATCAGACTCCTGATATTTTTTTTTCTGTCGTTGCTTTTTGAATCAAGCAAAAGTTGAAGTATCGGAATAGCAAATGCTGCGGTTTTCCCGGTGCCTGTCTGAGCACAGCCCAGCAAATCGTTGCCGCGAAGCACCACAGGAATAGCTTCCTGTTGTATTGGTGTGGGTATGGTGTACCCTTCTTGTTTTATTGACCTTAATATAGGTTCAATAATGTTTAATGATTGAAATAACATAAATTTAATAAAGTGTACTATTTTTTCGAACCAAAACCTGTCTGTCGTAGGGAGGGAAATGTCCTGAAGTGAATTTTTTGCAAAGATACTGCTATTTTTCGGATTTGTTGATATTTACGGTTTTATTGGTTTTTTTTAAAATATTGACTGGATAAAATATCCTAAAAAAAAGTCCCGAAGTTTTCCGGGACTTTTTAAGAATAAAATAAATGCTACTTCACCTTTGTAGCTAATTCACTACCGGCTTTAAATTTAACAACATTCTTCGCTTTAATCTGAATAGGTTTCCCTGTAGCAGGATTATGGCCTTTTCTGGCTTTTCTTTTGAATACAGAAAATGATCCAAACCCTACTAAAGCTACTTTACCGCCCTTTTTAAGGGTTGTTGCCGTAACTTTCATCAAAGCATCTAATGCTTTTTTTGAATCGACTTTGGTCAATTTACTTTCTTTTGCAATAGCGTTAATTAATTCTGCTTTGTTCATGGCTGTAATTTTAATTAAACATTTAAATAGGATATTTCTGTAAAATTAATAATTAAATATTTAATTTAACAAGATTTTAAATTAAATTTTAAATTATTTTTTTTTCAATTTGTAATTTTACAAAACAAAAGTTATTGTATGCATAAAGAATTTCATTTACTCAGGCAAAATCTCGATGGGGAATTACTTACCGATGGCCCCTCGCTTACAATATATGCTACGGATGCCTCTCTTTATTTCGACCTTCCTCTTGCTGTTGCAATTCCCAAAAATGAAAACGATTTGGTCAAAATTATTGCTTTCGCTTCAAAGCATTGCATACCCATTACTCCAAGGGCAGCCGGTACTTCTCTTGCCGGGCAAGCGACAGGCAGCGGGATTATTGTGGATATATCAAAACATTTCAGGAAAATTATTAAACTTAATACCAGCGAGTGTTATGTAATTGTTCAACCCGGCGTGGTTCGTGATGAACTTAATAAATTTCTGGAGCCTTACGGACTGATGTTTTGCCCTGAGACATCCACATCGAGCCGTTGTATGATAGGAGGCATGGTAGGAAACAATTCCTGTGGCGAACATTCTCTGATATATGGCAGCACACGTGACCACATAATTTCAGCAACATGTTTGCTAAGTGACGGAAGTAAAGTTGAATTCGGGCCTAGAGATAAAAAACAGCTTGAAGAAAAATGCACAGGTGATTCGCTCGAAAACCGCATATACCGAAAATTAAAAGAAATACTGGAAACTCCTCAGTATGCTGAAGCCATTCAAACTTCATATCCCGAGCCAGCTATAAAACGGCGCAATACGGGTTATGCCCTCGATGTATTGCTCCACACCGAAATATTTGATGATGGCAGTAATGAAATATTCAATGTGGCCAAACTTATATGCGGCTCGGAAGGCACCCTGGCATTCATAACAGAAGTCAAATTAAACCTTGTTAAAATACCTACACAGGAAACAGCATTTGTTTGTGCACATTTCAATACTCTTGAACAATCATTAGAAGCCAATCTTGTGATTCTAGAACATCAACCAACAGCTGTGGAGTTAATTGACAAAAACATTGTTGTGCTGACAAAAAATAATTTGAGTCAAAAACAAAACCGTTTCTTCATCGAAGGTGAACCCGAAGCTATTCTTATAATTGAATTGGCACATGATAATGAAAAAGATTTGATACGAAAAATAAATGAAGTTATTGATGATTTAAAAAGAAATGGCATGGGATATCATTATCCTGTTATCACAGGAGATGATATGACAAAAGTTCGCAACCTCCGTAAAGCCGGTCTTGGAGTGCTTGCAAATGTAACTTCGGAACTTAAGCCCCATAGTTTTGTGGAAGATACCGCTGTAGCCCCAGAAAGATTACCATCTTACATAGCTGAATTGAAAGCTATGTTAAATAGCTATGGTATTAGTTGTGCTTTTTACGGGCACATCTCTACCGGGGAACTGCATTTCAAACCTGTTCTGAACCTTCGCACTAGGGAAGGAATTGAATTGCTGAAAACCATTGCTTACGAAACTGCCTTACTTGTAAAAAAATATCGCGGTTCTTTAAGTGGAGAACATGGTGATGGACGCCTTCGTGCAGAATTTATCCCAATGGTTTTAGGTGAAACAGTCTATCAATGCCTTAAAGACGTTAAGAATGTTTTCGACCCTCAGCATATTTTTAACCGTAACAAAATAATTGAAGCTCCATGTATAACAAATAACCTTCGGGAACAAAGGCTGGCAGATGAATCACAAATAAAAACATTTTTTGATTTTTCAGAAAGCAATGGCTTTTTGCGCACATTGGAACGATGCAGTGGTTCGGCAGATTGCAGAAAAAGCCATAATATCGGCGGACTGATGTGCCCGTCATATATGGTAAGCTGGGATGAGAAAAATACAACAAGAGCCAGAGTCAATCTTTTACGGGAGATGCTTACAAATAAAAAAACCAAGAAGCCTTTCGCTAAAAAAGAATTATATGATATTTTAGATCTTTGCCTGATGTGCAAAGGCTGTAAAACAGAATGCCCTTCGGGTATTGATATGGCCCGCTACAAATCTGAATTCCTCCAGCATTATTATGACAAGCACCATATACCCCTGCGTACGCAAATATTAGCTAATATCAGAAAATTAAACAAAATTGGGGCTTTGCTGCCTGTCGTATATAATTTCATTATAAAAAACAAGCTGACATCCATTTTGGTAAAAAAATTAATTGGCTTTGCACCTCAAAGAAGCATTCCTTTACTTGGCAAAACGACACTTAAGAAATGGGCAGGCAAATACCTAGCCCAAAATAATGGTTCAGGGAAAAGTGTTTACTTTTTTGCAGACGAATTCACAAATTACACGGATGTGGAGACTGGCAAAATAGCCGTCATGCTGCTCGTCAGACTTGGATACAATGTAAAAATAGCACCAATATCTGATAGTGGCAGGTCGTATTTTTCAAAAGGGTTGTTGCATAAAGCAAAAAAAATTGCGAATAAAAATATTGAGAAACTTACAGATTTAATTAAGCCTGAATCACCCATGATAGGAATAGAACCTTCGGCTGTTTTAAGTTTCCGGGATGAATACCCTGATATTGTGAATAGTATTTTACAGAAAGAAACTATTAAAATCGGGCAAAACATTTTAACAATTGAAGAATTTATTAGTAACGAATTTGATGGTGGCAATTTTGATAAAAGATTATTTACCAAAGACAAATTATTCATAAAATTGCATGGCCATTGCCACCAGAAATCCATTTCAACAGTATTGCCTTCAAAGCGAATGTTGGAAATACCTGAAAATTACCATGTTGAAGAAATTCCATCAGGTTGCTGTGGTATGGCAGGTTCCTTCGGATATGAAAAAGAACATTATGAATTCTCAATAAAAATTGGAGAGATGATTTTATTTCCATCAATAAAATCAAGTAATTCAGAAACTGTTATCTCTGCACCCGGTTACAGTTGCCGTCAACAAATAAGTGACGGTACTGGCAGAAGAGCATTACACCCGGTTGAAGTGCTTTTTTTATCGTTGGTCAGATAAAAATAATTTTTTTTTGACAAAATATTAACCATTTTTGCTAATTACATAGATTCAACCCATAACCTATCGCTCTTGTCATTAGTTCATTATATTCCTGATGACAAATCTGGGTCAAAACAAATTTTCCAATAAGATTTTATTAACGTCTTCGGCAGATGTTGTTCCATCAATAATTCTTTTCCCATGGAATCAATATTTTTACCTGCAAGCTCTGCTGCCCATCCTCCATATGATGTAACACATATAACTGTTTTATTTTTTTGCCAGGCGAAGGCAAGTTCCTATAAAGTACCTGCACTACCACCGGCAGTAATGATAATATCTGCAGAATTAATTATAATAATATTCCGGGTAATTCCCATTCCTGTTGGAATGCTAATATCAATATAAGGGTTTGTATAAACATCTTCTTCGCCAGGAAGTATACCAACGGTTTGTCCTGAAAAGTTTCTTTAGAAATTTAACTCCTTTACAAACGGCTTCCATAAAGCCTCCAAGGCCCCCGCAGATAAAAACTTTGTTTTTTGCAGCAATCTGTCTGCATAACCGAATGCCTAAATCATATAATTCATTTGAGCAACCCGATTGGCTGGGGCCGATAATACCTATCTTCATAAAAAGAAATCTATATGTTTTGCAAATAAAAACGAAAACCAAAATTCACAAACCTGCCCTGCAGAAGTTGTTCAGACTTGTTCCTTAAACCAGAGTTCCAAACTAATTCTTTTTCAATGGCACAGGGAGCACTCCTGCCATTTCGCCGATAACATTGATCAACTCAGAATTAGAAGGTACAACGATCTTTGCATTGTTTTGAAGTGAATTTTCTAAAGTTTCAAGTTTGCGTAACAATTGGGCATTCCCTGTAAAATATTTGTCGGCGGCTTCGTTCACTAGTTTAATAGCTTCGGCTTCGCCTTCAGCATGCAGAATTTTCGCCTGTTTAACCCCTTCAGCTTCCTTGATTTTCGAACGTTTAACCCCGTCTGCTGTTGTTTCTGCTGCAGTGGCAAAGTCAATAGCAGCAATTTTCTCGTTTTCGGCTTTTACAACTTTGTTCATGGTTTCCTGAACATCTTTTGGGGGATCGATTTGTTTCAGTTCAGTACGGACAATATCAATTCCCCAGCTTTTCGTTTCTTCACAAAGCGTTTTATGTAATTCAGAATTAATTTTTCCTCTTTCGCTGTTGGCCGATTTAAGTGTAAGAGTTCCGATAATATTCCTGAGTGTTGTACGTGCAAGGTTCACAATTTGCCATTGATAACGGTTCACATTATACTGTGAATTTTTTACGCTCAGTTCATCATCCTTTACCCTGAAATATACCTGGGCATCAACGGTGGCATTCAGGTTGTCGTTGGTAATGATTTCCTGAGGCTCAGCATCTACCATTGTTTCGGTGATGTTTACCCTGTACATTTTTTCAACGATAGGTATAATCCAGTGAAAACCCGCACCTGCAAACCGGTTATATTTTCCAAAACGTTCAATTAATCCACGGTGTGTGGGCCTTACAATCCGTATCCCCCAGAAGAATAGAATCACAACTGCAATAATGATATAAACCCAATACATAAATCCTCCTTTTTTTGTTATTTGTAATTAATGCCTAAAAGTACTAAAACTTTTGTATAAAATAAAAAATTTTTAATTTAAAAAAAAATGTTTAGCAGGCAATCCATCTTGTTAATAATCAGTGCTATACAATTTTTACGTAAGAGGTTAACAATTCTTTACAAGCACACAGAGCTAATCTTTATCTAAAAATCCTAATTTTGCGTTCAAATTAAAGCAATATTTATGAAAAAAATCATTTATTTTTTTACAATTTGCCTGAGTTTTTGTACCTTTATACCTGAAAACATTTTAGCACAATGTCCAGGTTGTATAATAAATACCGGATGCACCTCTAATCCCCCCAAGCCTACTATTTGTCCGGAAACACTTCCTGATGGCTATACCATGCAGTCTTACGATCAGGATTTGTCATTTTATCTTCCTCATGAATTTGTTGATGATGGCACCGGATATGATGTTACACTGAATCAACTTGACATACTTAGTGTTGCCGGATTGCCTTTTGGATTAAGTTTTGAAACAAGCGCATCGCCAAACAACATTTATTATATCACAAGCAATCCTACCACAGAACATGGTTGCGGAAAAATTTGCGGAACCCCGATTATGCCTGGGAACTACAGCATAACCGTTTCTGTTCTTGCACACGTTACCGTATTTGGAATTGGTCAAACCTCCCCTTCTTCTTTTATTATCCCAATTACAATTTTACCATCCCCTGCATCTAATAACGGGTTTTCTATTTCAAACCCATTTGGCTGCGCACCACTGGAAACAACTTATACAACCAACAGACCAAGCAACGGAAATCCGAATTATTCATACAACTGGGATTTTGGCAACGATACTCAAAGTACTGAAGAAAATCCTCCTGCATTAAATTATACCACACCAGGAAATTATATCGTTACATTACATACGACTATTGATACTCTTCCTTATTATCTTCAAAGCCTTACCATTAATTCTTCCAGTTGTGATGATGCTATATGGAGCGACCCTGACTATTTCTTTAATTTAAAACAAGGCTCAACGACCATATACTCGGCTCCATACATTGATAATACTGAAGCACCTGTTACTTTTTCTTTTTCACCAATAGAATTAAATAATGCAACTTATACTATCGAAATAAGAGAATATGACGAAGGCATCTTAGGTGCTGATGACGTTTGCGGTGATTATAATTTTCAGGGGCATACTGCAGGCACATTCACGCTTAGTGCAAGCGGCGGTGATGGGAATTCTAACATAACTTTTACAGTAAGCCATCCGGTGTTGAATTTTGATGATGTTGATACGATAAAAGTTTTTCAACCTCCGATCATTGGGGCATATTCTTTTGTGCCTAATGATTCCGTTTGTGATAAAGATTCTATTTTTTTATCGGTTTCCGCTGCATATGGCAGCTCTTATCAGTGGTATAATGATACCAATGTGATAAATGGTGCCACCGAATTATCATACTGGGCAAAAGCAAGCGGTGACTACTGGGTGGAAGTATCCAATGAAAATGGGTGCCGTACTAATTCGAACATGCAGACGCTTACATTTATTCCAAATCCTCCAAAACCTGGAACATGGGTGACAGGGAATACCCTTAACACCAACCTTGCGGGCTATGATATGCAATGGTACTATGAGGACTCGCCTATAAACGGGGCAACCGGCCTGACCTATGATTATACGGCTTCAGGCAATTATTTTGTAATGGCCACCAACTTTTTCGGCTGCGCTACATCGTCGGATACGGTTTACGTTACATATAGCTCAGGGCTTGCAGAAACAAATACCCTGAACGGAATACAACTTATTCCCAACCCTACTACTGGCAAATTTATAGTGAGCTTTGATGCAAATACGGCTGACGATATTCAGATTGTTGTTAGTGATATTACTGGCAGAGTGGTTTATCAAAATATTTATTCCGGCCTTAACGGGCGTTTTTTACAGGAAATTGACCTGAGCATGGTGCAGAAAGGCATTTATATTGTGGAAATTGTTTCAGGAAATTCAAGGACAAATAGTAAACTTATTAAGCAATAGTTTAAATAGGTTTATTTATAATCTCCCTGGCAGGTTTTTTATAAAAAATTCAGGGCTTTTATTGCATTAAAAAGTACGTACATCTCTGCGGCTTCTTTAAAATGATATTTTGTAAGGTTCCTGTCAAAAAACCTGACATGTATTAGTTCAAAACCCGGATTTAAAAAACATGCTAACACACTCTCATTTTCATAAATAAGTTTATCCCCGTCATAACTGAGTGTAGAAACAGTATTCTGCTCCTTTTTTATCAGAACGGTTTTTTTCTCCAGTTTGCTGAGGAAAAATCCTGAATTTGATTGACGGAATTTTTCAATGCTAATAAAGAACCTCGGTTTATCAGCAAACGGTTTTCCTGAAGTAGGACAAAATGTGGTGCAGTTGCCGCATTCGTTGCACAAATCGGCAATATTCAATACCTGATATGACTGGCTGATGTTCATCTCATCATCATCTTCAAAAACAACTTCTTTATTGTTTTTCAACACGGCTTTTTGCAGCAACAACTTTTGAATCAGGGTTGTGTAAGGGAAGATAGCTCTATTCGGGCAAACGGTAACGCAAATATTGCATAGCTCATCACAATGAAGACAGCGTGAGGCTTCAGATACTGCTTCAATTAATGTTAATCCCGGGGCAGGGGCTTGATTGATAGAAATAAAAGGTGGCTTGAAGTTTTTTGAAGGAATGTTTTTGTATTGCCTCCTTGAGCGCATTATCATCAGCTCGGTATAGGAATGTTTTTTTTCGGTTTTTTGAATAAACTGATATTTTTTTATTGCATGATTAATAATTTCCACTGCTGCCAGTCTGCCGTCAGCTATGGCTTTTATCACAGTAGATGCCCCGCGTATGGCATCGCCGCCAATAAAAATGTTCTCATACTGGGTTTTATAACTATTATCTGAAAAACGCACAGGTTTTTCTTCAAGAAACTCAACCTCAATCTCCTGCCCCAACGCCGAAATTAACGTTTCAAACTCCATAACAAAGTCCGAATTTTCAACTTTCACGGGTTTGGCTCTCCCCGACGAATCAATTTCTCCGGGTTGCATTTTAACGCACGATAAACCCACCATTTTATTTCCCTTTGACAGTATCTGTTCCGGAAGAACATTTTCAACAATTTCAATTTTCTCTGCCAGAGCAGCTTTTATCTCTTCCTCATCGGCAGGCATGTCCTTTATGGTCCTTCTGTATATGATGGCAACTTTCCCTTTTTCACCAACTATCCTTTTGGCTGTGCGGGCTACATCAAAAGCAGTATTTCCGCCTCCAACAACTGCTACTTTATTTCCATGAATAAGGGGTTTACCCTTTTTTACTGCCGATAGAAAATCAAGGGGATCTAAAACGCCTTTTGCTTCAATATCTTTCAGCGAAAGAGACTTGGCTTTTTGAGCACCAACAGCAATAAAAATAAAATTGTTTTTTTTACGTATTTGTTCAAAGGTACTTTTATCAACTTTTGAATTGAATATAATATGAACTCCTATGGATTTTATTCTTTCAATATCCTTGTTGATGGCTTCCTGCGTTATACGAAAAGCCGGAATAGCATCACCTACCATGCCACCTGCAAAAGCTTTTGTTTCATATATGGTAACCTGAAACCCTTCCAAAGCGAGGTAATAACTACATGAGAGCCCTGACGGCCCTGCTCCTATAACGGCAACTTTCAAATTGTTAGCTTTCTTTTTTGTTATAGTTATTTTTGATTGTTGTTCGGTTATAAATCTTTTAATCTCACGTATCATCAGCGGGTCGTCATAGTTGATACGGGTACATTTGCCTTGGCATTCATGATCGCAAACCAAGCCACATATGGCAGGCAGCGGGTTTGTTTTAATAATCGTTTGAAGAGCCTTATCGAATCTTTGCATGGCAGAATATTGCATATACAAAGGGATGTCCTGATGAGTAGGGCATGTATGAATACATGGGGCGTTTATGCAATCAAAATAACTCAGTTTTCTGCTTGTCTTTATATTTGGTTCCCCTATAATTTCTTTGCTGTATTTTTTATCAGCAATTACTTCTTCCGCATAAACATTGAGGTTTGTCAGATTTTCAGATATATCCTTACTTATTGATTCCTTTTTAATGTTTTGTGCGTATTGAAATAAGCGCCCGTAACCTCCTGGCTTCAAAATATCAGAGCAAACAGTAATGGGAAAAATTCCGCAAGAAAGTATTTTATTGATGTTGAAACAATCGGCACCTCCCGAAAAAGAAATATGCAAACAGCCATTGAATTCATTCTGTAGCTTTTTTGCTAAATGGATAGCTAGAGGATGTAACCCCTTACCGCTCATATACATCATTTTTTCCCCGTCACTGAAGACATTTCTGTGGTTAGAGCATTCAAGGGTATTTGTAAGTTTTACCCCAAAGAATACTTTATTTTTTTGTGCTTTTTCGCTCAATGATTTGATAATTTTAACAGCATTGGTGTATTTCAGGTCATGTTCAAAAGCAATATCAGGAATTACAGTTTTATATCCGTGCTGTATGTTTAATATTCTGCGGGCTTTGTCAGGGCCAAGCAATGTCGGGTTCAGTTTTATAAAAGTGTGCAGTTTTTTTTCTTCAATAAGATAACTCCCAATTTTTTCAATTTCTTCCCGCGGACATCCATGCATGGTTGATAAAGTGATATTATTTGAAATCATATCGGGTATTTTTATTTCCGATATTTCCGGATATAATTCATAGATTTCATTTATAATCGCTTCTTTTCTGTCCGAGCAATCGTTCATCTTTTCGAGATACCATTGTACGTTTTTTTTAAGAATTCCCTCCATATTGTAGCCAACACTCATATTAAATATAGTCCCGGGATTTGCGCCATACCCTAATTTATTCGATAACAGGTGAATAAATATCCAGGCCTTAAGATATTCGATATAAGATTGCTCGATCTTAAGTTCTTGCGACCATTCGCAGTTATAACCTTCGTCCTGCATATCAATACAAGGTTTGGAAATGTCAAGTTCATCTATGGTTTGTATGGTTTTCAGTTCTATGTACCTTGCGCCACAAAGCCAGGCAGCTATAATATTTTGAGCCATTTGAGTATGAGGCCCCGCAGCAACACCATAAGGGGTGTCAATATAATTTTGAAAAATTTCTGTTCTTAAACTCTGATTTTGACTTGGATTAAAAAATAAATTACGTGGAATTCCCAAAAGGGTTTCCTCCGAAAAATCCGAAAATATTAATTTGTATAACCTCTTGGAATCGAAAGGGGAGAATTTATCGCTCATACAATGATTTTAATGTTAACAAATTTAATTATTATTGTCTTATCTTTCAGGAAAGTTATACTTGAAAAATAAGATGGAAAAGAATTACAGAAATAAATGGGCAGTCATAGTACTGGCAGCAGGCTCTTCCAAACGTATGGGGTATGACAAAGCCTTGTTAAAATTTGACAAATATCAAACTTTCATAGAAAAAATTATTGCTGAGTATCTTGTAGCGGGATGTAGAAATATCATTATTGTGGCAAACGAAAACAATAATTTGCTGATAAACAGAGCTTTACAAAAAATGAACATTAAAGGTTTGCAAATAATTGTTAACTTACATCCTGAATATGAACGCTTTTATTCCATTAAACTTGCAGCTAAAGTATTTACCGGGGAATTCTGTTTTATCCAGGATTGCGACCGTCCTTTTATAAATTCATTGTTAATTATGAAAATGATTGGCTGTGATTTTAACGGGGATTACCTTATCCCTTTACATAAAGGCCAAAAAGGGCATCCTGTGCTTCTAAAAAAAACAATTACAGGGCAAATGATTAAATCAAAAGAAAATTGTAATCATTTAAAAAAATTTCTTGAAACATTTAGTGAGAATACTGTTGAAACAGGAAGTGATGCTGTAATAAAAAACATCAATAACCCGAAAGAATACAAAGAATTTGTTATTAATACTACGAATACTCAAAAAACAAAATCTTTGCTATAAGCTGAAAAAACATATAGAATATAATTGCTTGTCTTAACAAACAACATTGGCTTCCTAAAAACATCTTAATATGACTATCAGTGTCCATTTTTTATAGATTCATAATTTTTAATCAAGAAAAAATTTAATAAAAACCAGTTTTATTTGTTTATCAGAGTTTTAATATTGTTGTTAAAATTTTTTAAAAAAAAATATTTAATATTTGCATACAAAGAAATTATTTTATATATTTATGCAAAATTTTGAAATATGGAACATGAAAATAAGCCGGTAATATTGTTTCCTTATGATTTTACATCAGTTTCAGTCAACGCAAAAGATTTTTTAATTGAGTTGGCCCGTTTATTTAAATATTCTATTAAAATATTAAACATTTTTGATGAAGGTACAAAGGAATATTTAAGGACATCACATCTTTCCAAAACAAATCTGGAAGATAAAATAAGATTTCTGGCGCAGGAATTACACGAAAAACAAGGAATAGAGACTAGTTATTTGTTAAAAAATGTGCCTATTAAACGTATCAGGCATATTTCGGAAAAAGAGCATGTTTCATTTATGTTAATGGGGGTTAATAAACCCAAGAAAGTATCATCCGGAGTTATGAAGGTTATCACTACATCTCCGGTTCCTGTATTTGTTGTTCAATCAGATATAAAATACAAGACCTATAAAAAAATATTTTTCCCTTTAGATGATACTGATGGTAGCAGGCAAAAAGCAACATGGGCTGTCAGGTTTGCAAAAATGACGGATGCAACTATTTATATTTACACCATTAGCCCTGCTACATTGAGAAACAAAGAACGGGAATACAGACAATATCGTGTTATTGAAATGTGTGAAAGGTACTTTGTTAAGAATCGGATAAAATTTGTTACAGAAACTTCACAGGGCAGTTATAAAGATTATACTGATGAAGCACTTAAATACGCAGAAAGTATTGAATCCGACTTGTTTATTGTTATGATAAGGCCTCCTAAAATATCAAAGCCTATAAGTGAAATTGATTTTAAGCTTATTTTTAATCCTCAGAAAACCCCAATATTATGTGTTAACCAGCGTGACCTTTTTTTAGGCGGCGGTATTGCATAATCATTTCTTTTATATTGAAAAGCTGCATAAATAGTTGATAATTCAATAATTATTTATAGATTTGCTTTTTTATCCAAAAAACTATAATTATGAATAAACTTGCTGTCGTAGCTTTCGGCGGAAATGCTTTGCTTCGAGGTGAGCAAAAAGGCACCATACACGAACAGGAACAGAATGCAAGGGAAACCTGCAACAATCTGATTGAGCTGATAAAGAATAAATATGACATTGTTATCACTCATGGTAACGGACCTCAAGTCGGGAATATATTATTACAGAATATTGCAGGAGCTCGCTTGTTTGGCATACCCGAAATGCCTTTGGATATTTGTGGTGCATATTCACAGGGTTTTATTGGTTATGTTATTGAACAACAACTTCGAAATCTTTTAGAAGAAAAAGGATTAAATAAAGATGTTATTACCATTGTTACTCAGGTATTGGTTGACAAAAATGATCCGGCTTTTAACAACCCCACAAAACCTGTTGGCCCTTTTTATACCAAGGAAGAAGCCGACAAAATGGCCGACGAAAGCAAATCCGTTTTTGCCCAGGATCCCCGTGGCAGAGGATGGAGAAAAGTGGTGGCTTCGCCTGTGCCGCTTCAGATTGGGAATCGTAATACCATCGAAAATATTGCCCGTAACGGACAAATAGTCATTGCTGTTGGCGGAGGTGGCATTCCCGTTTATTATAAAAAACCCAACTTTCTTGAAGGCATTGATGCTGTTATTGATAAAGACCTCGCGTCTTCACTGCTTGCATTGCAAATACACGCCGATGAATTTTTTATCCTTACCGATGTGCCTAAAGTTTGTATCAACTTTCACAAGCCCGGTGAAAAAAAACTGGATGTGATAACAGTGGAAGAGGCAAAACAATACCTTGCCGAAGGCCATTTTGCCGAGGGGAGCATGGCTCCTAAAATAAGAGCAGCTATCAATTTCACCGAAAATGGGAAAGGTGAAGCCATAATTACCGAAGCTTCTCAACTCTCCAATTTAGATTGCGGAACCAAAATTGTTAAATCAAAATAGTTAAATTATGCATCCATTAATTTGCCCACAGTGCCAGACTCCCCTCAAGGAAGGAGCAAAATTTTGTCATGTATGCGGATATAAGATTCCTGAACAAGAACCACCTTCACAAGATACCGCTAAAGACAAGAATATTGACATAAAAGATTTTACAGATGTTAAACCTGCCGAGGTTTTCAATGCAGTTAAAAGCGGCAATATCTTTACAAGAGCCATCAACATTATGTTTAAGCCTAAAACAGAATGGGAAACTGTAGCTCTTGAAAAGCCTAAAGTTCCCATGCTTATTTTTGGGTATTCGCTGATTTTAGCAATTATTCCCATTACATCATTAATTTTAGGTTATGGACTTATCGGGAGGCGTACCCACCTGAATTTCGGCTTTATTGATGAAACTATCTGGCAAAGAAGCTTTGGCACAGGTTTTCTCGAAGCATTTGTTTTTATCCTTGCTGCTTTTACTGCAATAATTGTTGGCGCTGTTGTAATCAATGCCCTAGCACCTGCCTTTAAGACCGAAAAGAATTTTGGCCGCGCCATGCAGCTCACAACCTATTCGTTTACCCCGGTTTTTGTTGCCGGTACTTTTTTCATAGTACCTTTTCTTTCAATTATTGCACACCTTGCCGGGCTATACGGAATTTTTATCCTGTTGATGGGGCTGCCTGTAGTGATGAAAACGCCTAAGAACAATCAAATAGGATACTTCTTTGCCTCAATCGGAGCGCTCTATGGAATTTATTATTCCATAAAATGGATTTTCGGACTGATTTATTGGGCCGTATTTCGGGCAGCTGTCCATGGCATTAATTTTTAGATTTTACCAATTGTATTTTATGAGTTTGCCTGAAATTAATGAAATTGGTGAAAAGGTTAAACATTGGCAAGCTGGCGAAACAAGGTATTTCCGAAACCTGCCTTTGAAAAACTATGTTTATTTTGTACTCGCATTGTTTGGTATGTTTACCACATGGTTGCCCTGGGCAGATGTTACTGTGGGATTTTATAATAAAGCCATGGCGGTAGGACTTTATTTTTTCCCGGGTTGGCTGGTTTTTCTTTGTTTTCTAACTGTTGCAGGCGTAAGCATATTCAATAAGCATATTAAAATCAAAGAAAAATATGCTGTTAAAGTCCCAGCCTATGCGGCAATAATTTCAACAGCACTGATAACCGTTTTTCTGATATGGAAATTATTCAATGTAAGGTACGGAATATTGTTGTGCTCTGCCGCCTCATTGGCTTTATTATTTTTTGTTTGGTATTATGATAAAAAAGAAAAACAAAGGTGAAAAGAAAAGTAGCTCATCATTAAAATCAAAAAAGTAAGTATTAATAATTAAAATAAAATGGAGGATTTATGGCTTTTAACTTAAAAAACAGAAACTTTTTAAAAGAACTTGACTTCACACCCGAAGAAATGAAGTTTTTACTGAAATTGTCGGCAGATTTGAAAGCAGCCAAATACACAGGCACGGAACAGCAGAGGCTGAAAGGTAAAAACATTGCACTTTTGTTTGAAAAAGATTCCACACGCACACGCTGTGCCTTTGAAGTGGCGGCACTTGACCAGGGAGCTCATGTAACTTACCTAGGCCCCAGCGGCTCACAAATGGGTAAAAAGGAATCCATGAAAGATACGGCCCGTGTACTGGGAAGAATGTATGACGGTATTGAATACCGCGGCTACGGACAACATATTGTCGAAGAACTGGGCAAGTATGCCGGGGTGCCTGTTTGGAACGGATTGACAACCGAATTTCATCCCACACAGATTTTAGCTGATTTCCTGACCATGATGGAACACTGCGACAAACCACTCCATAAAATGTCAATAGCTTTTGTTGGGGATGCCAAAAATAATGTTGGCAATTCCCTGATGTGTGGCGCTGCAAAGATGGGAATGGATTTCAGAGCCGGAGCGCCAAAATCTTGCCAGCCGGATAAAAAACTCGTGGAAGAATGTAAAAAAATTGCCAAAGAAACAGGAGCGAAAATTACAATTACCGATGACCCAAAAGCTGCTGTAAAAGGTGTTGACTTTATTTACACCGACGTATGGGTATCTATGGGAGAGCCCGACCACGTTTGGGTGGAGCGCATTAAACTCTTGAAGCCCTACCAGGTAAATGCCCAATTGATGAAAGCCACAGGCAACCCGAATACAAAATTCCTACATTGCCTTCCGGCCTTCCACAACAGGGAAACAACTATTGGAGAAGAGATTTTCAAAAAATATGGCCTGAATGGCATGGAAGTTACCGAAGATGTATTTGAATCGAAAAACTCTGTAGTGTTTGACGAAGCCGAAAACCGCCTGCATACCATAAAAGCAGTGATGGTGGCAACACTGGCTTAAGAAATAAACTAAGTAAAAAAGCGTTTGACATAATATTGTTGAACGTTATCTATGAGGAATTTCAGAGCCTTTTTGATTCGTTTGCATGATAAATTATCAAAATGCCGGCTGAAAAAAATCTTCAGGTATTTGATACTTTGCCTTGTGGTGTTATTTGTGTTTGCAAATATTATAATTTACATCAGTTCGGGTAAATATATCCATAGCAAAATTGACAAAGTGCCTCAAAGTTATACAGCCCTGATACCGGGAGCCAGCGTTTATGCAAGCGGAGAACCATCGCCGATATTGGCTGACCGGCTTGACAAAGGACTGGAACTTTATAAATCAGGCAAAATAAAACGCTTTCTGCTCAGCGGCGACCATGGTACCCGAACCTATGACGAAGTGAATGGCATGAAAAAATATTTGGAAAAAAAGGGCGTTCCCGACAGTGTTTTATTTACAGACCATGCAGGGTTTGACACCTACAGTTCCATGGTTCGTGCCCGCGATGTGTTTGAAGTTGACAGTGTGATAATTGTTACTCAGAAATTTCACCTGCACCGGGCATTGTATATCGCCCGTAAAAAAGGCCTGGAAGCTTACGGTTATTCTTCCGACATGAGGAAATATTCAAGCATCAACTACCTGAAAATCCGCGAGACATTTGCAAATGTTAAGGCTTTTTTCGAAGTGCTTTTTAATGTCAGCCCGAAATTTGGAGGAGAAAAAATCCCTATCAGAGGTGACAGCAGCAAAAGTTTTGATTAGTTAAATTATTTCCTCATGTGTAAGCATATTGTTCTAAAATAACCCGGAGCAAACACAGTAGTTATACATTAGATTGCTTACAAAAAAAATAATTTTATCACTTAACCCCAAATTCGTTATTTATAAATTTATTTCGAATGACCGTCATTAGAAAATTAATCATATAAGCATAAGTGAATCAGCATATTGTAATGACGAATCAACTAAGAAATGAACATCCAAAGTAAAAATGACATTTTCTTAAAAGTTAGATGTTTTATTCTACTTTTTTGAAGTATTGGAATCTGGGTTTGATAATTATACTGTTACCGATGACCACCTGATGCATATTACCGGAATGGGAAAAGGAAAAAATGGAGCGAAATATTACCTGGTGAAAAATTCGTGGGGAACAGAAAAAGGGGAAAAAGGCTATTGGTTTTTATCGGAGGATTTTGTAAAACTCAATACCATTGCCATACTGGTGCATAAAAACGCCATTCCTGCCGGAATAAAAGCAAAACTTGGATTAGCTCAGTAAATTTCTTACTAAAGAGAAATTTTAGTTAATAATTCTATTTCAGGTTAGTTCCCTTGAAATTTATATAGCTCCGCTTTAAGCCCACTGATATAAATCTTAGCTTGATAAGGGTTCCAAATATATACTATTAACTTATCTTTTTTCCTGCTACGGATTTCAGGGGTTAAATATAGTTTGGTTAAAGTATTCCACTTGCCGGGGTTTAAGGTATCGGGCTTCATTGGAATAGCATAATATTTACAATTCGCTTTTTTATGAATTGTAGATATAATAAGAAATGGAGGCTTTTGAATGTTGTTTGCCGGGCAATAGAAGCAGGTTGTTACTTTTAACCAGAAAAAATCACCATCTAATTTTCTATAAGGTAAAGTGATATCGGGAGAAAATTCTTCAGCAGTATCAATAGTATAATAAAACCTGTTATGAACTGAACTATCTTTAGTGATTTTCTTTAAAGCTTTACTGCTGAATATTATTTTATCAAAAATGCAATATATTTCTTTTGGAAGCGCATTAAATTTGATTTGAACAGTATCTTCATTTATTCTTGAATCGTGTGATAAAAGGCTTAAATCTTTTTCCGAAACATTTGTTTTGCCGAATGTTTTCCAATAATATTCTTTGGTCATTCTATCTCCTTTGAGTATTCCATGATTAAATTGCCACAACTGAAATAAATTCAGCAGCAGGACAAACAGGAGTATAAAGACTGACATAATTTTTATCGCTTTACTTTTTACCGAAATCCAATCCAGTAAAAAACCAAGAGAAAGCCCAAGGATAATATATAAAGATATAACAGCTCTTTGGCTATATCCATCAGCATACCACCAACAAGACCAGCTTGAAATAATATAAACCGAAAGTACTAAGAAAGTAAGTGTCGAAAAAAATAAGCGTTTGTTTTTTTTATACATAAATGGGAATCCGAAAATTGATACAACGGCCAAAGGCGTGTATAAAAACCAACCTTTACGGTAACTAAATAAAAACTGCCGCAAATAAGGCTCATCAAAGTCAAACCCTTCACAAGGATCCTGATAACTGTAAAAAATCCATTGTCCCGATGTTATTTTCCAGTAAAGCATTTGCGGAAAAACTATTAAAAAAAATGACGGCATGAGCCATAATAAACGCTTCCAGTAAGTTTTAATATTGTCTTTTTTCCATAAAATCCATACTGCCACAAAAGTTATACATATTAATTCATTTGGCCTTGATATTGTTATTAATCCTAATAACAGCCCGGTAATTACTGCATATTTTATCTTTTTGTTCTCATCCCATTTCATCACATACCATATCAGCATTGCGTTTAACATAAACAGGACATTATGCGGCATAAGTCCTGATGATGATGAATACATAAGGTAATTGGTTCCAAAGACAAATAATAATATTACAAAAACAACAATTTTATCGCTTAAAAATTTTTTCAGAATTTTAAGAAAAAAATACAAGCCGATAAATGCATATATTGTTACACCGAAGCTTATAAAAGCCTGATAAGGCCATGTAAATCCATCTTGCGGGTATGCGAACAATCCGGCATAAATATGTGCTAAAAGAAAAAAAGGCGCATAAAATAAAGAAAGCCCCATGGGGTATTTTAACACCCAAAAACCTTCCTGCCCCGGATATGCCTGATAAAAGGACTCTGTATTTCCGTATTTCTGGATAATTGTTTCAATCCATTTGAGGTCGGTTAAGCCTAAGTCATTGTAAATAAAAGTTGCCGGCAGATACAAATAATACCCGAAAACATCCCAGCTTAACGAATCTGAATATGGCGTAAAAAGCCTAATTAACAATATTGCCAAACAAGCTATACAAAAAAACAAGTAAGGCATCCATGACTTTTTATCCCTCATAATATCATGCAATAAAACAGTACCTATTAGTGTTTTTTCATCACAAAGATTAAAAGTATCCTATAAAACCCTAATGTAATAACTGAAAGTTCAAAAGCAAAAGACATACCCGTATCTCAATAAAATCAATACATTTGCCTTACTTCTTTTTTGATATACTCAATAGCGTTGCTTACGGGCAGTTTGGCCTGCTGAGACGACATCTCAAATATCATCGAGCCGAGGTCGGCTGCTGTGGCTGTTTCGTTGAGTTTAAGCGCAGCAAGGTTCACCATCTTTGTCATCTCTTCCTTGGCGGTTCGTGTCAGTTCCCAGGCGGTGGAAGAAATATATATCTGTTGTGATAAATTGTGCTCAAATTCGTCACGAATGCTCTGCACCAGGAGGGCCTGCAGTTCTTTGGCGCTCATATCGGATTTGGCAAGGCGTATGATGAGGCTTCCCGGCGAAATGCGTTCCAGGAGAAGAATAATGCGTTCGTATGCCTGCAGGCGCAAGGGTGTAATCACACCCTGATTGTTCAGCTTGATTTCGAGCATTTTTTTGCGGGTTCCGTTTTCCAGAAAAGCTTTTAATATGTAATAAGCCGTGATAAAAACCACCACCGAAGGCAGTATATATTTCAGTATGTCGAGAAAATCTTCCATAATTAATTATTTATATGCAAAGATACTTTTAATTTTTTTTTGAACACACATCATGGACAGTTTTTTAGCCAGAACAAGGGGTTATTGAAATAAAATCGGGATATGATTTTAAACCCAATTCCAATACTTTAAAAAAAGGCAGAATAAAACATCTAAAGCGCACGAATAACGTTGGCGGTATGACCAGTAAGGGATTGCGGAGCTACGTTCCTATCAACCGAGACGAAGGAATGATGCGGGTGATGAGCTTCGCATACCACTGAAACCCTTATGGAATATACAAAATGTTACCAACTGGGCTTTGTTATTATTTCTTCATTTATCATTAATAATGCACCTTTATAAGCAGTCTTAAATTTATCAAAAGAATTTACAACTTCTGACAAATCACTTAAGTTAAGTGATATATGAGCTTTCGAAATAAGATTGTTATTTGTCTTTATATGCAAATGAGGTCCTTGCTTATATCGGCATTCATTTTCTAAAGGGTCTATATGTAATGACAATAATTCTTGATTCACATTGTCTTTATTTAACATCAATTTGAAGTAAGCTTTTTCTAATGTGAAATTTGAGCCATTATCTTTCCAAACCTCAAAATAAGAAGCATTATATCCCGTTTTCTGAGTTTTAAAAAACCAATCTTTATGATTCGTACTATGTGGATTAGAACCACCGAAAGCTCCAAAAACAATGAATCCTCTTGGAGATGTTCCAACTTTTGAAGAAACGGAGTTTCCATTTCTAGAAAGAGGTTGCATTAGTTTCCTAATTTCATTGCTTCTATGATGTATCTTCATATTTTCTAAAACAATAGGCATATTATCTTAAATGTTGAGAAAAGATTTTTCAGTTGAAGTTAAGTTATATAATTCTGCTACAGTCGAATCAATTTGTTTCTCTAAACCTAAAGACTCAAATTCATTACTAATAATTCGCTTTTTGACAAGGTTTAAAACATCTTGAACAAGTTTTCTTTTATTCGTATCCTCCTGAAAAGGAGAAGGTATTGGCAATCCTTTAATATATGTTGGCTCAAGCATAGCAAAACCATTTTGGTATTTTGGAGCATGGGATATTAGATACCATAGACAAACTGTTGAATTTAAAATGCCTGTAAAATAATATAGTAGGTCAGTGTTGTCATATTCTTTTTTTAATACTAAAAATGGAGAGCGTGAGATTGCAAATTTTCCTTCAATATCAATATTGAATTTAGGTGTAAATATTAAATGTGGCGTTAAAATCTTAGGGACTAACATAAATTTGGGCGATCTCGGTCTATTAGGCATCCACCATTTTATATTACCTTTTTTAACTTCATTTCTTTTTAATAAATCAGATTCAAATTTTTTAAGATGTCTATATGTTTTAGGGTAATTATTCAGAAGTTCTTCCTCTGAAATCTTTGAGTCATTTATAAACGGGTAGAAAAAATATTCTTCAACTTCTTTCCTTGGTGAAAAGGAATTCATTTTTCTGTCTTCTAAGTATGGAACATAGATTGACTCTTCACCTTTGGGAATTTGATTTTTTGAAAGTGTAAATGCATCAACATGACCCGAGGCAAATCCTGTTCTAACATCAAAAAAATCTTTTATATTTGGATTTTTTGATATTTTGTTTTTAAGACTTAATTCTGTTGGAGGTAATAAGAACCACTTGTTTCTATTAAAAAAATTATGATCTACCTCATAAACCGAAAAGTTATCATTTTCAACATAATCTTTTTTCAAAATATGATGTATAGCTTGTCCTGTATTATCTTGAATCTTTGAGATAATTGCATTGGATTTTATTATTGATTTTTTAAAAATCAATAATATGGGATAAACTCCAGCTTCTTCAAATATTCTCTGTCTATTGTCAGAAAGATCTACAATACATTCTATCGAGCAAGTATCAAATAACTCTTTGCGTATACTCTGACAGCTATCTGTTGTAAGAAATGTATTTGGTAGGACAAAACAACCATAGCCACCTTCTTTTAGTGTTTGTATAGCAATTTTGACAAATGCTATGTACAGATCAGTTTTACCAAAACTCAACTCGCCAAGAAATTCCTTCAATGATTTTCTTGTAATTGCATCTAGGGAGTTGTATTTAATATATGGAGGATTTGATATAATAATATCTACACTTTCTTCATATTTTGACTCCTTGAAAAATGCAAGAGAATCATCATTTACTATTTGTATTTTATCTTTTGGCAATTCGCCATATGACACTAAATGTAATAATGATAATGAAAGATTTGCAGCATTACATGCTGTTTTGTTCTTATCGACAGCAATGATATTCTTGAATATATTATTATCTAAACCTTCTTTATGGTTAGTTTCAATTTGTCTTTCAAGAAAAGTTCTAATAAAAATTCCTGAACCAACCGCAGGCTCTAAAATTGTTAAATTCTTCGAATAAATATCTTTAATGTTGAATTCAAGATATTTAGTAAAAAATCTAGCAATAAACTGTGGCGTATAATAACTCCCTGAATTTTTATTGAATTTTTCTTCAGGGATAGGAGAAAAGAAACTTAATTGTTCAGTTTCTTTTATTTCCAATATTGAAACATATTTCTCATAAAGTCTGCTTAAAGCATGTTTGGAAATAATTGAGAAATCATATTCATAATGGGAATACTTATTTTGGTAAAAGTCTTGAAATAATTGATATAGTGTTCTAGAATTAAGTTTATCGAATACTTTTAAAATATTAAAATCAATCAAATCATTTGGAATATCTTTTATTTTATATTGTTCAAGAAAATTAAGAATAAGATTTGAATATTTTTCAATTTTTTGAGATTCAAGAATCCTATTTAAATTATTTTTATTGAAAGCTCCTGGTGATAAATTATAATTGTAATCTTCAATAGCTCTGAGAAAAATAATTGAATTAAAAAAAGATGATAATTGTTCATTGTTAACAGTGTTGTCTAATTCTGACGAAATTATTCGTTTCCAAAATGAAATTGTGTCTATAATGGTATCATCAAGAGTTTTATAAATAGGTTTTATTCGTCTCTCCTGAAGTAACTCTGAATAAGTACTACTTTTTAAATTTATTTCATCTTCGTTACTTCCAAAATGTATAAGATTATTTTCTCCTAATCTGTTATGGGTTCCACAAGCATTAAGACGATCTATTGATATATGTAAATCAACAAGATTATTATAAGAGACACTAAAAAGATTTAACTTTTCTATTTCAGTCAGTTTAGTGAATAAATATTTTGATTGTATAAATGAAATTACCGCAGAATTTTCAAGACCATGTTCAACAAATAAATGTCCAGTTGTAATACTATTTTTATTTTTATCTTCAATAATATCACTCGGATACCAGCCTAAATAATTTGAAAAATTTTCAAGTTCTTTGATTAAGCCTTTATCTCCATTCCAAGGTGAAATTAGTTTTCTTAATATGTTTGTATTAAAAGAGTCCATTTAGTTTTTTTTATAAAACCCAAAGATAATCTAAATTTTATTCCTCCAATTTATCTGCGAATGCACTTTTTTTGCCTTGTTGGTAACGAACCGGTGTGGCAAGTCGGCGGCGGTGATAGAAGTACTTTCCTGTCCACCAAACCGACCGCTAAATAAAAGCACTGCACTGTCTGCAAACCCTTACCCGCCGCTGCTTGCCACACAAAGTTATATGCATGTTATAAGTTTTTATGTCATTAATCGTATCAGAGAATTAAAATAATAAACAGGGGAGATTAATAATAAGTCCCCTGTTCTATTAGTGAAAACAAAAGTCAATGTGCGACTTGTACTTTTTTCCGATTTACTTCTACTATATACTTAATGATGTAAATGAATGCACCTAAAAATGGAATAAACAGTACAAACAAAGACCACAATATTTTGTGTGCTTGTTTTTCTTCATGCTTAAATATAAACACAAAACTCAAAACAACTACTATTAATAGTGTTATTAATAGTATTATTATTATTGCTGGATGAATTAGTACCATGATTTTATTAATTTGAGTAAAAATTTGCTGTGCACATACATAAAAGTCCTTCCCAAATACAAGAAATTGTTACACCTGTACCGAACCAACCAGGATGAGCAGCTAAAATGGCTTTATAATCATGATTACACCAATACTCAGAGTCGGAATGGTTCAAATGAAAACCAACTGCTGTACCTTGATATTTATATTTAAGACCAAAATTTGGTAATAAATCGTGAACTAAACCTTGCATAACAAATTCATGAAGTAGAGTTGATAATATGATAAAATCGCTACAAATTTTTACAGGGGCATCTTCGAATTCAAATTTGTTGATATTTGTTTCCTGTCCCTCAAGAGTCACAAAAAAGTCTTTTGTTACGAAATTATATTTAACATCTGTAGAACAATCTTCGCCATATATTATATACGAATCGTTCGTCTTTATGATTTTATAAACTTTTTTATCTAAGAGATACTTGTCTGCGTTGACTATTAATTCACCATCGCCCGAAAATACCTGAAATGTAATATGATCATCCATTATTTCCAAAACATCAATTTCCTTAATGTTTAAGGGTAAAAGGTATTCTGAAAACTTTGTCAATTTGTACTTATCATAGCCTTTCAAAATAAGGTTATCAAACAAATTGTCTTGTGGAGAAATATTCTGAGAATTTGTCGTTGGTTGTGTAACTTCGGTCGATTTCTTACATGAATTAAAAGAAAATGCCACACAAATAATTAGCAATAAAACAATTAATTTTTTCATTTTCATAAATATTTGAGTTTAACAAAAGTACATTTTTTCTAATCAGTCAGCAAATTTATTGTGCTGGTTACTCTATTTTTTCATGTCGATTTTCACTTGCACATTCTCGACTTCAGGTGGTCAGCCTGCAATAACCGGTCTTTGTTTTTTTTAAATAGTTGCATATAACGCCTGTGTTAGCGCATTGCGTTTATTTTTACTTTAGCTCTTCTGTAGCTGCAATCCGTTTTTTGTGTTTTAAATTATTATTTAATAATGAATTGCTTTTTCTATTTTCCGTTTGTAATTAATTGTAAGCATTTGTAATCGTCTCAACAAATATAAAAAAAACTTATCAAATAAGTGTTTGTAATATATTTTTTTGTTTATCCTGCAATATATAGGCGGCCGGGTTTAATCAGGAGGCTGTCTCAAAAGTCAATATTTGCCAGTATCTAACCTTAGTGTGCCTTAGTGTGTACTTGGTGTCCGCCGCGGCGGACTTTGTGGTTCAACTACTTATATTTACCACGAAGTAACTCAAAGGGGTGCACAAAGGCGCACAAAGGACTTTTGAGACAGCCTCCTGACTTGCACAAAAAAATAAAAAATCTCAGGCATGAGTATTTGCACAGAATTACTAATTTTGAGCAAAAATTATTTACTATGAATTATTTATCCAACAGAATCAACAATTTATCCGAGTCGGAAACCCTTGCCATGACACAGAAAAGCCGCGAGCTCGCCGCACAGGGTTTCGATGTAATCAATCTCAGCATTGGCGAACCGGACTTCAATACGCCGGAATTTATAAAAAATTCAGCCAAAGATGCCATTGACAAAAACTTTACCCACTACCCTCCCGTACCCGGCTATCCGGAATTGCGGCAGGCAATATGCAAAAAACTAAAACGCGACAACAACCTTGAATACATCCCCGAGCAGATCGTTGTTTCCACAGGAGCCAAACATTCTATTGCCAATGTGATGCTGGCGCTGGTAAACCCCGGCGATGAAGTCATCGTGCCGGCGCCCTACTGGGTTTCCTACAAAGAAATAGTGAAACTTGCCGAAGGAAAAGCGGTTTATATCCAAGGCTCTATAGAAAGCAATTTTAAAGTCAGCCCGCAGCAAATAGAAGAAGCCATAACGGATAAAACCAAGGTGTTTATTTTCAGCAGCCCGTGCAACCCCACCGGCTCGGTTTATACCAAAGAAGAACTGCGCGCTTTTGCCTCTATATTTGCAAAGCATAAAAACATTTTTATCATCTCCGATGAAATCTATGAATATATCAATTTCCTCGGCAAGCACGAAAGCATCGCCCAGTTTCCCGAAATTAAAGACCAGGTCATCGTTGTAAACGGTGTTTCAAAAGGCTATGCCATGACGGGCTGGCGTATCGGGTACATTGCCGCTCCAAAACCCATTGCCAAGGCATGCAGCAAGCTTCAGGGGCAGGTTACTTCGGGAGCGTGCTCCATAGCGCAGAAAGCTTCTTTTACCGCTATTGACAGCGACCCGCAAAGCATACCTGAGTTCAAACTGATGCTCGATGCTTTCCGCGAAAGGCGCGACCTGCTGCTCAGCCTGCTGAAAGAAATTCCCGGCATAGGCACCAACGTACCCGACGGGGCATTTTACGTTTTTATGGACGTAAAAAATTATTTCGGAAAATCCAACGGCACAACCACCATCAAAGGCAGCGACGACCTGAGCATGCACCTTCTTAACAACGCCCATATTGCCATGGTGCCCGGCACCGCCTTCGGCGACCCAAATTGCCTGCGGTTTTCTTACGCTACTTCCAAGGAAAAAATAATTGAAGCCGTGAAGCGTTTAAAAGATGCGCTGGAAAAATTCAAATAAAATAATTGAACAATGTCTATCACTTTAACTTTTTTAATTTTTATCATTGTCACCATCAGTACTCTCAGCCTCGGATTGATACTGTTTATTCTGGGGCTCATACAGAAAAAAACCGGGCAATGGGTTGCAGGAGTTATCATGTTCATTTTGTCCATCATCATTGCTGTAATATGGTTTGTTGGAATAATCGTTAAAATACCTAAAAACTTTGAAAGCAAGGTAAAATATCATTCTGATGAGTATGAGCAATACGACAACTACAACAATGACACAGAAAGTTATAATGACGAAGACAACTATATCGTTGACGATAAAAATAATTCTGACAAAATTTCTGGTTTTATTCAGGATGTTGATAAAAGCCTTGTTTATATAAAAATAGTTCCCGAACCGGCGCTGAAAGATTACGGCATCAAACTTAACAAAATTGATACGTATTCATCAAAAGATGGCAGCAGCAAAATGATTCCTTTGAATATTTCTTTCACAGATAAATTTAAAGGGGAATTGCAGTTGATACTTTATTCCTCCGGCAGGGAAGAACTTGGGAAAAGCTTGGTTCATATCGGCCAGGAAAAAAATACTACTTTTACTGTCAGATTTATTTTCGAGGATGAAGCCAATTTCTTAAAAACCGATTATGCACTTTTAAAATCAAGTGACTGATGTTATCCCTAGACAGAAATTCTGCAGCAAAATTATTTCATGACTTTACGGGCATGAAAGCCCTGGTGATTGGAGATGTGATGCTCGATTCATACATCTGGGGCCATGTTGAACGAATTTCACCCGAAGCTCCTGTGCCTGTAGTAAGTGTCAGTAAGCGCGAAAACCGTCTGGGCGGGGCAGCCAATGTAGTGCTAAACCTGCAAGCCTTGGGGGCTGTACCCATCTTGTGTTCAGTTACAGGAAATGACTCCCGCTGTGATGATTTTTGCAAATTACTCGAACAACATGATATTTCTCATGCAGGCATACTGAAAAATGAACAGCGCAGCACAACCACAAAATTCCGTATCATTGGCAATAACTATCAGATGCTGCGAGTGGACGAAGAAACCACACAAGTGCTTAATCAGGATGAAAGCCGTAACTTCTTCAACCTGATAGAACGCATTGTTTTGGCTGAAAATCCGCAGGTTATTATTTTTGAAGATTATGACAAAGGTGTTATAAACCATGCGCTGATACAATGGGTAGTTGAACTTGCCGAGAAAAAGAAAATTCCTTTGGTAGTTGACCCTAAAAAGAAAAATTTTTTACATTATAAACGTGTGAGCCTGTTTAAACCCAATTTTACAGAGCTTTGCGAAGGATTGAAGATAGAAAACGTACAGAAAACCCCCGAAAGCCTGCTAAGGATATGTTCTGCTTTTCAGTACCAGCATGACATTCCTAACATGATGCTCACTCTATCTGAAAAAGGAATGTTCATTTCTTCTGCTGACAAAATAGGTAAATACACTGGAGAAATGATACCCGCAAGAGTTCGCAATATTGCCGATGTTTCGGGTGCCGGCGATACCGTTATCTCCATTGCAGCCTTATGCACTGCTCTAAAACTTCCTCTTTACGATACAGCTTTCATAGCGAATATCGGCGGAGGACTAGTGTGTGAACACACAGGTGTTGTTCCTGTTAACAAAGAAAAACTTAAGGAAGAAGTTTTGTCATTGATGTAACAAATGCTCTTCATTTTTTCAAAATGAATGCTTCCCGTTTCAAAACAAAAAATGATGAAATAGCCGGCCTTTTCGACAGCATTGCGGGGCATTACGACTTTCTGAACCATTTCCTTTCTTTCGGCATTGATAAACTTTGGAGAAAAAAAATCATCCGAATGATAAGCAAGGAACATCCTGACAGCATACTGGACATTGCTACCGGAACTTCGGACCTTGCCATAGCTGCAGCTACAAAAATCCAGGGTGTGCAAATTACAGGGATAGATATTTCGGAAAAAATGCTTGGCATTGCCAAAGAAAAAATTCGAGAAAAACACCTCGAAGACAGGATAACATTGCAAAAAAAATCTGCCGAAAGTATGGATTTTGCAGACAACAACTTCGACAATGTGATGGTTGCATTTGGGGTACGAAATTTTGAAGACCTAAACAAAGGCCTTCAACAGATGCTGCGTGTGGTAAAACCCGGAAGGAAAATTTTTATACTGGAGTTTTCAAAGCCACAGGGGTTCATAAAACCTTTTTTTAATTTTTACTTCCGATACCTGTTGCCTTTTATCGGGAAGTTAATATCAGGCAACAGCAATGCCTACCGATATCTTCACCGAAGTGCTATCAGTTTCCCTGACAGAAAATATTTCACGGATATACTCACTCAACAAGGGTTTACAAAGACATACTGCCACTATTTGAGCAGTGGGATTGCCACCATTTATGTCGGAATTAAGTAAAAAATAGTATAATTTTGCAATAGATTTTAATATCGCACGTTATTTTAGGTTCAGAAAGCGTTTGTATTGAAAACGATAATAAAATATTTTTCCCTCATCACATTTGTTTTTCTTCTTTGTGGTGGTTCATCTTTTGCACAGTACCGCGAGCACAGGTTTGTTGAAAACCTGCCCAAGTTCGATAAACGCCGTTATCATTTCGGCTTTTTGCTGGGGATGAACTATATGGATTTTGCTTTGAAAAGCGCCAAAGACCTATCACCTTACGATTCGCTCACAGCAATAACCACCAAGCCAGACTTTGGTTTTGACATCGGCATCGTTTCCAGTCTGACACTCACCAAGTATCTCAGCCTGCGCTTTGTGCCCACACTTTCTTTTGGGAACCGTACCGTTGAATATACTTTCCTGCACAATGACTCCATCACATATAAACAAAGCAAACGCATCGAGTCAACTTTCATGTTTTTTCCTTTATACCTTAAATACCAGTCAAAACGCATAGGGAATTTCAGAGCTTACGTTATTGGCGGAGCCAAATACGCGATAGATATGGCATCGCAGGCAAAGAAAAAGAATAAGGAAGGCGAGGCCCCTATAAAACTCAGGCGCAGCGATGTACTTATTGATGTCGGCACCGGGCTTGATTTTTTCCTGCCCTACTTTAAATTCGGCATAGAACTTAAAATGTCTTATGGTCTACCCAACCTTCTCATCCCCGAAAACACCATCTATACCAACAGCATTCGCCGCCTCGGTTCAAAACTATTCCAGCTCTCTCTTACTTTTGAAGGATAAGTTTTTTCATACTGTTATGAGCCGGAGTACGGCTTTAATCCGTACTCCGGCTCATCAGTTTTGAAGTTTCGCCTACATTGATTATTTTTGTCCTACTCATAAATACTTATTTATCATGAAACGTATTACATTTTCCATTTTGCTCACTTTTGTATTTGCCGACTTTGCTTTAAATGCTCAGAATGAAATGAGGCTGCTGCGTTTTCCTGCGATACACGCCAACACCATTGTTTTCTCCTATGCCGGAGATTTATACTCGGTGGATAAAAAGGGAGGCACCGCCCGCAAACTTACCAGCGACATAGGTTACGAGATGTTTGCACGCTTTTCGCCCGATGGCAATAACATAGCCTTTACAGCCCAATACGACGGCAACACCGAAATTTATACGATGCCCGCCGCCGGCGGACTGCCCGTTAGGCAGACATATACCGCCACACTCGGCAGGGATGACCTCTCCGACCGTATGGGCCCCAACAACATTGTCATGACATGGAAAGACAATCAAACCATTATTTTCAGATCAAGAATGAAGTCTTTCAACGATTTCAAAGGACAGCTGTTCAGCATAAATACAACAGATGGAAAAATGGAAGAATTGCCCTTGCCATGCGGAGGATTTTGCTCTTATGCTCCTGACAAAACCAAATTAGCATACAATCGTGTATTCCGCGAATTCAGAACCTGGAAATATTATAAAGGCGGCATGGCCGACGATATCTGGATATACGATTTTAAAGAAAAAACCACTGTAAATATTACCAATAACCCTGCTCAAGATATTTTCCCCATGTGGCATGGCGATATTATCTATTTCCTCTCCGACCGCGACCGTATCATGAATCTTTTTAGCTATAATATTACTAGTAAAGAAACTAAAAAACTTACGGACTTTACCGAATTCGACATGAAATTCCCGTCCCTTGGCGACAGCTCTATTGTCTTTGAAAATGGAGGTTACATTTATATTTTTGACTTCAAAACACAAAAGTCAACAAAGGTAAATATTCAAATAGCCGACGACCTGAATACAGGCCGCAATGAGATGAAAGACGCCTTCAAAAACATTACCGGCTACGACATTTCCCCTGACGGTAAACGGCTTGTTTTCAACGGGCGCGGCGATGTGTTTTCTGTGCCTGCAAAAAGCGGTATCACACGTAACCTGACACAAAGTTCCGGAATTCATGACCGCAATGCCGCCTGGTCGCCCGATGGAAAATATATTGCTTACATTTCGGATGCAAGCGGGGAAGATGAAATATATATTGTTGCACAGGACGGAACATCAGAACCTGTTAAACTCACTACGAAGTCCGATACATACAAATACCAGCCTATATGGTCGCCTGACAGTAAGAAATTACTTTGGTCTGATAACATGTTAAGACTGCAATATGTTGACATAGAGACAAAAAATGTAACGCAGGTTGACAAAGCCACTGACGGAGAATTCAGGGAATTTGACTGGTCGCCCGACAGCAAATGGATTGCTTACGCCAGACCTGACAGAAGCAGTGAGATAAAAATCTACTTATACGAGCTGGCTTCTTCAAAAAAACATGCTGTTACCGATGGATGGTACGACTGCGGCGAGCCGGTTTTCAGCTCTGACGGGAAATACCTGTTTTTTGCTTCTTCACGCGACTTTAATCCTATTTACAGCTGGACGGAATGGAACCACGCATATACAAACATGAATAAAATTTATATGCTTACCCTTGCCAAAACAACGCCCTCCCCTTTTCAGCCAACTGATGATGAAGTGAAAATAAGCAGCGAAACTAAAGAAAGTGAATCCAAAGAAAATGACAGCAAAACAGTTGAAGTAAAAATTGATATTGACGGCATCTCTGACCGGATTATTGCCTTTCCCGTAAGTGCGGGCAATTACTGGAATATCAGCAGTGCCGGCAATATGGTTTATTATTGCCGCACCACAACATCCGAGCCAAGCGCAGCACTTATAGCCTTTGACCTGAAAGAAAAAAAGGAAACCAACCTGGGGGCATACAGAAATTACATCCTATCTTATGACAAAAAGAAAATAGTAATAAGCGATAAAGGAAAGTACGCAGTAATTGACCTGCCGAAATCAAAAATTGAAATAAAAGACTATGTGGACTTGTCGAACATGAAGGTATGGATAAACCTTAAGGACGAATGGAAACAGATTTTCACAGAATCATGGCGGCAGATGCGAGATTTCTTTTACGACCCCGGTATGCATGGCTTGGACTGGAAAGCCATATACAAAAAATACGAGCCCCTTACAGTTTATGTAAACCACCGTGCCGACCTTACCTATATCATTGGGGAAATGATAGGAGAACTTAATGTGGGGCATGCTTATACAGGTGGAGGTGAAAAACCCGAGCCTGAGAAAATAAAAATTGGATTACTCGGCGCTGAAATAGTAAAAGACAATTCGGGATATTACCAGATTAATAAAATATTACACGGTGAAAACTGGAACGATAATACCCGTTCGCCACTGACCGAAGTCGGAGTGGATGTGAAGGAAGGTGATTTCATTATTGCTGTTAACGGAAAATCTGTTTTAAATTCAAAAAACATTTATGAATTGCTGATCAATACTGCCGGACAACAGGTGGAACTCACGGTAAGCACTACTGCTTCGGCACAGGGTGCCCGCAAAGTTATCGTTATCCCCGTCGAAGACGAATCGGGCCTTTACTATTACAACTGGGTGCAAAACAACATAAAAAAGGTTAACGAAGCCACAGACGGCAAAGTGGGATATATCCACATCCCCGACATGAGCGTTGGAGGGCTTAACGAATTTGTAAAACATTTTTATCCCCAGCTCAGCAAACAAGCCCTGATTATTGACGACCGTGGCAACGGTGGCGGCAATGTTTCGCCTATGATCATCGAGCGCCTGAACCGCGAATTGGTGTATATGAAAATGTCGCGCAATACCAGGCAAAACACAGCAGGCATTGCTCAGCAGTATGGGCCAAAAATATGTTTGATCGACCAGTATTCTGCTTCTGATGGTGATTTATTTCCCTATCAGTTCAAGGAATTAAAGATTGGAAAATTAGTTGGGCAGCGAACCTGGGGCGGTGTGGTTGGCATACGCGGCTCTTTACCATTGATTGACGGAGGATATCTTAACAAACCTGAATTTGCCCATTACGATGCCGAAGGTAAAAAATGGATTATCGAAGGTTATGGAGTTGACCCGGATGTATTAATAATTAATGACCCTGCTAAAGAATATTCCGGTGAAGACGAACAGTTGAACAAAGCCATAGAGTTGATATTGGAAGAATTGAAAAAAACCGATACCAAACTGCCGCCAATACCGCCATTTCCGGATAAGACGAAATAAGTGAATAAAAAAAACTTTGAAATTTCAAAACGATATGCAATAAAAAAGCCGGTCAAAAAGGCCGGCTTTTAATGAAATAACATTTACGTTTATTCTTTTTTTTCTGTTCTGCAACTTCTACATTGTGCATTTATACTAAATGGCAAAAAAAGAAGGCATAACCCTACTATATAGTAAAAGTTCATTTTTTTATAGCTTTTTGATAGCGTTCTTCAACTGCTTTCCAGTTTAAGACATTCCAGAATGCATTGATGTAATCTGCACGCTTATTTTGATATTTCAGGTAGTATGCATGCTCCCATACATCCATACCCAGGATTGGGATACCGTGTTTTTCAGTCACATCCATCAAGGGGTTATCCTGATTGGGAGTTGAACTGATAAAAAGCCCGCCATTTTCATCAACACTAAGCCAGACCCAGCCGCTGCCAAAACGTGTCATTCCGGCATTGAAAAAATCTTCTTTAAATTTTTCCATGCTTCCAAAGCGCTTTATTAAAAGGTCCTCAAAACCTTCTGACATTTTCGAGCCGCCCGGAGTCATTATGTCCCAGAAAAGTTCATGATTGAAATATCCACCTCCGTTATTTCTAACTGCTGCAGGATACTTACTTACTTCAGCAAACACATCAATCAACTCTTTATTCTCGAGAGCTGTGCCGTTTATTGCTTTTAAAAAATTATCAAAATATGCTTTGTGGTGCCTTGAATAATGAATCTCCATTGTCATTTTATCAATATAGGGCTCCAGGGCATCGTAATCATAAGGCAAAGGTTTAAATTCATGATTTATTTTTTCAGTTGTATTCATAAGGGTATTTTTTTGTTGGTTAATACTATTTTTATTTGACTGTGCATGTGCCTGTACGGAAAAAATCAACGCCAGACTTAATATAAATATACTTTTTTTCATTTAATTATTATTTAGACTTATTTCAAATAACAAATTGTATGCCAAAATAAAACCTGACATCATGTCACATGAATGTTTTTTTGAAATAAAATTCAATAGTTATTTTTAGGCAAAATCAACCCGGATGCTGTCATAAAATCCGGCTCCCAGTAATTTTTTTGCACTGCCTTTTACCACAGCAATTTCGAGCATGCCTGAAGAACCAAATAAGGCCATAAGTTCTCCACCTGTTTCTTCCGAATAATTCCTGCTTATTTTGGTTATCGTATGATTTCTGAAATAGATGGCAAAATTCCTTTTTCCCCTTACCTCTTCAAATTCATCCATACTGATATTTGTGATGGCGTTGCCGTATGAATCAATATAGGCAACAATGCCACTGATGGAATCATTCTGGATGGCAGGCTTGAATTTGTTGACAAAAAACAATTTCTTTTTTTCAACTCCCAATTTATCCACAGGAGTGCCTGAAGCTATTTCGCATGCAATACCAGCGTAAATGGTATAGGCAGGAAAAATAAATGACTTCATTTTCGGCGGGGCAGAGATTTTTATAATCTTGTCAGGATTATTGTTACATAGCAGAGTGAATATGCCATTATTAAGTCCGACAAAATAATGCTTGTTATAACATACAATGGCATGATACACTTCAATTGTTTCGGGGTCATAATCATCATCCTCTTTGATTTCAATTTGAAAGTCAACACCCACAATATGAATACTACCATCAGGAAAATTTTTATAGGAATGCTCAAGCACGTATGCAGCATGAGAGATGCTGAATTTTTCGATAGCATGTGAAATATCAACAATCATGGCTCCCGGCAAGCGGCTTATGATTAGGCCCTTAACAGCCGCTATGTAATGGTCGGAAATACCCCAGTCCGTTGTTAAGGTTATGATTGCCATAAATGCAGATATTTGCCATCAAATTTACAAATTTTAAAAAGTACAACACAATATTTGTTATTTTTGTTTGAAAAAGAATTAGCTTTTTCATGAATGAAAAAATAATACGTTTAGATTTCATAAATCCTTTGGATTTTTTTGGTATTAATGACCAAAACATTGAGTTCATACGCGGCTATTTCCCAAAATTGAAAATCATTGCCCGTGATAATTTACTGAAAGTTTTGGGAGAACCTGCTGAAATTGAATCCTTCGAAGAAACTATTTCTATTCTGATAAAACACTATAATGCTAAAGGATTTATTAATACTGAAATCATCCAGCAGGTTTTAAATGCAGATGCCAATACTGAACAACTTAGTGGTGAACCACAAAACGACATCATTATTCATGGTCAGAACGGCATTCTTATAAGAGCTAAAACACCCAACCAACGTGCTTTAATAGAAAGCTGCCGTAGCAACGACCTTATTTTTGCTGTTGGCCCTGCCGGTACAGGCAAGACGTATACCTCTGTAGCCCTTGCAGTAAGGGCATTACGCAACAAGGAAGTGAAGCGCATCATTCTGACAAGGCCTGCAGTGGAAGCTGGTGAAAATCTCGGCTTTTTACCTGGCGACCTTAAAGACAAACTCGACCCATATATGCAGCCTTTGTACGACGCACTATGGGATATGCTGCCCACACAAAAACTCAGAACATATATTGAAGAACGCATCATAGAAATAGCCCCACTGGCTTATATGCGGGGCAGAACCCTCGACAACGCATTTGTCATCCTTGATGAAGCCCAAAACTCCACCATAAACCAGATGAAAATGTTTCTGACACGCATGGGACGTACTGCAAAATTTATTGTTACAGGCGACATCACACAGATAGACCTTCCAAAAAATCAGGCTTCGGGGTTGGTGAATGCCATCGAGATACTGAAAGGAATAAAAGGCATTGATATCATTTATTTCAACAACGCCGATATCATACGTCACAAACTGATAACTGAAATAATAAACGCCTATAACAAAGAAAAATGAAGAAGCTGGCTGTACTTTTTCTTGTATCGCTTTTTTGTGTTTCATGCAGCAAATACGAAAACGGCCCTTCCCTAACACATCACTCAGCAAAAAAAAAACTGACAGCAAAATGGCAGCTGTCGAGCATTTTGTTGAATGCCAATGATACGGCTTCTGATTATTTTTCCCAGAACCTTCAAATTTACCCTTTCAATATTTATGCAGACTGGGACAAAAACTATTACATAGCCATTTCACATCCTGATGGCAATCTTATTGCAAAATCGGGTTTAATAATAAATAAGCAGGTAACACAACTGAATTTTGCGATGGAATCAATGGAATTATACGAAACCCTGGCTTCTTCCCTATTTATGCATATTCCTTTTTTACAACAGGAAAATGACTGGGTGATAAAGCACCTGACAAAGAAAGAGCTGTGGATATACACAATTTCCGGAGGAGTTAAATCTGAGTTACACTTTGATATGATTAGCGATTATGCGGATTACTAAACAAAATTTATATCCCATGAACAATGCAATTGTAAAAACATCATTTCAATTTCCCCGACAAAAAGGGTTTTATGAAGGAAAGGTAAGAGATGTTTATAATATTAACGACGAAATATTGCTGATGGTGGTCACTGACCGTATTTCGGCCTTTGACGTGGTGCTACCTAAAGGCATACCTTACAAAGGGCAGGTGCTGAATCAGATAGCAGCAAAATTTTTAGATGAAACCTTCGACATTGTCCCCAACTGGAAACTTGCCGTACCTGACCCCATGGTTACTGCCGGCATCAAATGCGAACCTTTTAAGGTTGAGATGGTCATTCGCGGATATTTATCTGGGCATGCCTGGCGTGAATACAAAGCCGGGAAACGCTCCCTGTGCGGCGAGCCCCTGCCCGAAGACATGAAAGAGAATGATAAATTTCCCCGGCCTATCATCACTCCCACCACTAAAGAAAGCATTGGGCATGATGAGGACATCTCAAAAGAAGATATAATCAGGCACGGACTGGTGTCTTCTGCTGATTATGAAATGCTGGAGAAATACACCTATGATTTATTTAAACGAGGTACAGAGATTGCAGCAAAGATGGGTTTGATACTTGTTGACACTAAATACGAATTCGGCAAAAGGGACGGAAAGATATACTTGATCGACGAAATACACACACCTGATTCTTCGAGGTATTTTTACAAAGAAGGTTATGAAGAACGCCAGCGGGCCGGGCAGCCGCAAAAGCAACTCTCGAAGGAGTTTGTGAGAGAATGGCTCATGGATAATGGGTTTCAGGGCAAAGAAGGCCAGCAGGTTCCGGAGATGACCGAAGATATCGTGAACGGAATATCGGAGCGCTATATTGAACTTTATGAAAATATCACAGGGGAAAAATTTGTGAGAGCTGAAGTGGCAGATGTTCTGAACAGGGTAGAGAAAAACCTGAAGAGTTATTTGGAAAAATTTTAGTTGCTGGATGGCCATTTGGCAGTAATAAGTTGTCAGCATTGCAATTAACTTGTTTGACGCTTGAAAAATGGCTTTAGATGACCATTTTTGCTAATTATACCTAAAATTTTAATTACAGAGAAAATAAAAGATATTTTACCACATAAATACCATGAAAAAAGCGTTAATCATTTTATTGGCAATAGTTACTTCATTTGGGCTTGGTTTTGCGTTTAATAATATAATAACTAAAAAATCAAGCACTGAGGAGAGCATTAGAAAAGTAACAGGCATAGGAGGCATTTTCTTTAAATGTAAAGACCCTGAAAAAGTTAGAAACTGGTATCAAACCCATCTGGGATTTAATACCAACCCTTACGGAGCAATTTTTGAATGGCGACAGGGCAATGATAGCACTCAGAAAGGCTATACACAATGGAGTCCGTTTTCTGAAAAAACCAGTTATTTTGACAAAGATTTCATGATAAATTACAGGGTAGAAAACTTAGAAACTCTTGTGATGGAATTAACAAAAAATGGTGTAAGCATTTTAGATACTATACAAACAGACGAGCTTGGGAAATTTGTTCACATTCTTGATATCGAAGGCAACAAAATTGAATTATGGGAACCCAATGATATTGCTTGTGAAAACTATGGAAAAGAAAATGGAATCCCGACAATAAAATGAACAAATTATTGTCTTTAACGTCATTCCGGTATCTTCAAAAAAATTCAAAAAAAATTGCGCCGATTGACAAATGAAAAATATACAAACTGATTTCATGTAATTACACTCATTATCAATGTTAAACATAAAACCAAGGCTCCTCTAAAATAAAAAACAATTACATTTATTTGAAAGAATTTGTATTTTTATATATTCATAAACTTCACAAAATTTTCAACTTAAGAAATTGAAAAACACATTACTGTTCATCGTTGTTTTGTTTTTCGGGACATTACACAGTAGTGCTCAAAGCAGCCTTCCAACCGGAAGCCTCGATTTTGCCGACCAATATAGTGGCTACGGCTGGGCTTACGACCCGGATGCTTTGATACTGCCCATTGATGTCCACATTTACATTGACGGCAGGCTGTATGATATTGTGACGGCAAATGAAAACCGTCCCGATCTGGTTACCGGAGGCGTTACCCCGGACCCTTATCACGGGTTCAGCTTTAGCATAAGTGGCTTTGACCTGACAAGGGCACATGAAATTATTGTATTTGCTATTAATTACGGTGGCGGCCCCAACCCCGCCCTGACAAATTGCCCTGCACGAGTTGGTGTTATACCTCTTGGCGAAGCTGTCATCAGCAATGTTGCCGGACCTTCCAATATTACAATAACTACCACACAGCGGCTTGCCGGTGCCATCGGCTCGCTGACATGGAACGGCAGAGAATTTATTGACAGTTATGACCATGGCAGAGAACTGCAATCCGCTACTTCATTCAACAACTGGGGCGAGTGCTTCAACCCTACGGAAGCCGGCTCAAACCAGGATGGTACCGGAAATACAAGCACCAGTTTTTTACAATATATCAGCACCACAGCTAATTACCTTGAGACACAAACCCTGCCTGCTTTCTGGACACAGCCGGGCTTAATAGCACCCGGATGCGGCGCCGCCTTGAACACCATGCAGCGTTCATCACATTATTTTCATAAAAAAGTAACTATCGGAATGCCGGGCATGGCTCATGTGATTCAATACCTTACAGAGTTTGACATTCCCTATCCCGAAAGTTATACTTCCGGCACGTTTGAAGTTGTTACTGCATATATGCCACCAGATATGTCGGTATTCTGGAATTACAATCCTGCCAATCAGCAACTCACGTCTTTGTCTGATGACCCCGTGGAACAAGAACTCCCTATAATTTTTTCTACAGTTGACCAGAACTATGCGATGGGAATATATACTCCAGACCTGCCGGACAACTCATTTCCGAATCATGGTTATGGGAGGTTCCGGTATCCTTCCTGCACAAAATGGAACTGTGTTTTCAGGGAAAGCCCTGTTACAGCCGGGACATATAAATACCGAAGTTATGTCATAGTTGGCTCCCTTCAAAATGTTCAAAACTCCATGACCCAGCTTTATAATTTTTTTACCATCACGGCAGATTTTTCTCCTGACACTGTTTGTGCAGGAGTATCTTTTACATTTACCAGCCTCAGCACCGGAGCAAACTCCGATACACGCTATCAGTGGGATATTTATGACAACGGCAGCATTGATGACAGTGCTTCAAACTTTACTTATATATTTGATTCTCCTGGGACATACCCTGTCAGACTAACAGCTATAAACGGAGTTGCAGCCGCACATCAAAGCAGCATTGTAAAAAATGTTGTAGTTATTGCCCCACCTGATGCCGGCAACATTGCAGGTAGCACAAACGTTTGCGAAGGAAGTCATCAAATATACAGTATAGCTTCAATCCCCTATGCCACTTTGTACGAATGGTCGTTACCAACGGGCTGGGAAGGAAGCTCCGATTCATCAGCTATCACCATAACTGCCGGAGCTAATGGGGGCAATATTGGGGTTACAGTTTCTAATCCCTGGTGCAGCGGAGTACCTTCTTCCATAGATATCACTGTTAAACCGGCACCCCTTACTCCAGTCATTTCTTACGACCTTATTGTCCTATCCTCTGATGCTCTTTTAGGCAATCAATGGTATTATGAAAATGAAATTATTCCGGGGGCAATATTACCAGTACACACTCCGCTTTTATCAGGGCACTATTTTGTTATCGTAACTGGCACAAACGGCTGCCCCTCGGACACATCAAATATCATATATGTCGGCTTATCGGGCATGAACGATTTTCCGACAAAAAATGACATTTACAATTTGTATCCCGTTCCCGCTGTTGAATACATTTACATTCAGAAAAACTCTGTAAACGATGATTTGAATACTGCCGTTTTAATTTATAATGCGCAAGGGCAACTGCTTTTAAAACAGCAATTGCTAAAAAACCTCACACAAATTGATATTTCTAAATTTGCTGAAGGACTGTATTTCGTAAAATTTGAAACCTCTGATGAATTTGTAATAAAAAAGTTCATCAAACAATTAAGCCCGTCACATTTTAAGAAACACTGAAACGATATTCAGTAAAAAAATCATTCAAGGTACGGATTGTTCAATTTTTCATGCCCGATGGTGCTCACATTCATGTGGCCGGGATAAACGGTGTAATCGTCGCCAAGGGTGAGCAACTTATCCTTGATGTTTTTTATGAGTAAATCATAATTGCCCGTGGGAAGGTCGGTGCGGCCTATGCTTTCACGGAACAGAACATCACCTGTGAATACCATCTTCTGCTCATGATACACCAGGCAAACACTGCCTTCGGCATGGCCCGGTGTGTAGAGCACATCAAACCTTTCCTTTCCTAAGAATATGGGTTCACCTTCGATAATAAAACCAACAGGAACCACAGGCCTTTCCAGATGAAATCCAAATACCGAAGCATAACCCACCGAAGCACGCAAAAACTCTTTACCTGCAGGATGTATCCATGCACCAACACCGTATTTGTCTTCAATATGTGCAATGCCAAGGATATGGTCAATGTGGCAGTGTGTGATAAGCTGTTTTTCGATAGTTAAGCCGGAAAAATCAATAAAGTCATCAAAGCGTTTTTGTTCAGATTTAGTATAACAACCAGGGTCAACAACAACACAATTGTTATTATCATTGATAAGCACATACGTATTTACACCAAATCCATTGAATTCAAATGATTTAACAGTAATCATAACATCTTATTGTTTATAAAAAAGCCGGGCATTCCACAGCTTTCATTTTCTTAAATTGAAGTGTTACAGTTTTTGGGTATTTTACCGTGTAACCCATTTTCACAGTTTGCAGTTTTCCTGGGTCAATATTGAAATTCCATTTTAAAAATCCTGTTGCCAGATCATGTTGCGCAGCTGAAATCTGGTCAACGGTAACTTCAATTTCCTGGTTGTTGCTTACAGGCAGCTGATCCTGAATCTCCACAGTAATAGGTGCAGTGCGGTTATTCTTCACCGAAATTTCATACACATAGGTCGCTTTGCGTTTTGTGCCGATGAGTACTTTGCTGCTGTATTCTTTCAGTTTCACTCGGTCAACCTGTATTCGACTATCACGGCCTAGAGACACCTGCAGCGTATCTGATATTTCGTTGGGGTTTAGGTAGGATTGCCCAACAAAGGTTCCATTGAGATAAATATTGGCGTTGCCTTCCACAAGGTTCAGTTCTTCCCAATCGCCGATACAAGCCAGCAGGAAAGCGCTTTTTTCTGCTGCAGGTACGCATACATAGCGGTAAGTGGCAGCAAGGGAATATTCGTCAACATCAACTATATATGGTTGCGCATCGGAAGAAAAAGTGTAGCGGTTTTTAATGGGGAAATAAAAGCTCATTTCGGGTACCTCTATCCGCTTATTTCTTACCTTCTGTTGCTGAATATTCTGGTCATCTCCTTTGGTTTGCTCAAAAACATACTGGTTTTCGTTGTTTACAGAATAATAGCCCGATTTATCTTTGTTATAAATGTTGGAGTAAGTATTCAGGTACCATGTTTTCATCTCTGGAACATTGATGCTTTGCATAGGGTCTGCGGTAGACAAGATGACAGACACATGATCCCATTTGATTCCGCAATTATTATAGGCTTTTGCCCTATAATTAAGTTTTATCGGTTTACTTATATCATCACATTTTAGGTCATAGTAAGGCATCCATCCTGCTTCTTTAACTACATAAGAAAACTCCAGAGTAGTGCTTTGAACATTCTCTGCCATAATCAGCACCAACACTTCTGATAATTGATTTTGAGATAAAACCTTAAGTTTCCCAGCTTTTATTTGAAGAGCAGTAAGTAAAGATTTTAATGACTCTTCATCTGCAGATAGGTCGGAGATTCGCTTGTTAATTTCGAAAATCTTTTGTTGATAATAATCGGCAGCCTTTTGCAGGTCTAGGAAATTCACCCCATTGTTGTCTCCGCCCAGTGAAATATTTTTCATCAGGACGTCCTTCTGAACGCTGAGGGCATTTTTTTCATCACCAATCAGGTTGATCTTCTTTAGAAGTAGTTTAACAGAATCACTTACTATACTGAACTTTAACATTTCGCTTTCCACATTTTCGAAGGTTTTTCTATGTACCACAGAAAGAACAGCCGATTTTTCGTCAGAGGTAATACGTATGCTTGAAACATCAATACCAGGTGCCAGTCCTTTGATTTCGACAAGGTTTCGGCCCGCAACAAGATTCACCGGGATTTTATATCTTAACTGGGCACCGTTAAGGTAGATGATAACATCATTAATTTCGGGTGTTGCTTTAATAACATTCTCTTTCTGGGCATACAAATCTGCCGACAAAAAGATACTAAAAAGTATCAGAACAATAAGTTTTTTCATAAGGTTTTTTTTCAAAATTAAATAATTAAGAGGATATAAAAAAAATTAAAAATATTGTCGTACAATAAAATCTCAATGACAATAATTAAAAAACTCAAGAAGTTCATTGGTAGTATATTTAAAAAAACTAATTTTGAGCGACCAATTCAAAAAACCATTTTAATAACTTATCAAACCATATGAAAAAAATACTTATTGTTGGAGCTGTGGGCCAGATAGGATCTGAGCTGACAATGGAACTCCGCAGGATTTATGGCAATGACAATGTTATTGCCAGTACACGCAAATCACCTCCCTCTGAAACGGTTGCCAAATCAGGCCCTTTCGAATATTTTGATGTACTAAACAAACAGGCGCTTGCCGATGCATGCAAAAAATACAATGTTGATTGTATAGTAAATTTAGCTGCTATCCTTTCTGCTGTTGGAGAGCAAAATCCCCTTATGGCCTGGGATATAAACATGAACGGACTTTTCAACGTCCTTGAAATTTCCCGCGAAATGAAAATGAAGCAAGTGCTCGTTCCCAGTTCTATTGCAGTTTTTGGCCCGGGAACTCCGCTTGATTGCGCCCCTCAGGAAACCGTGCTGCACCCCTCCACAATGTATGGAATAACCAAAGTGGCAGGAGAACTTGTGGCAGATTATTATGTGAAAAAATATGGTCTCGATGTTCGCGGATTACGTTATCCGGGAATTATAAGCAACGAAACCTTGCCCGGCGGAGGAACTACCGACTATGCAGTTGCCATCTATTACGATGCAGTAAAATACGGGAAATATACATGTTTTGTAAAAGAAGATACCCGCTTGCCGATGATGTATATGCCCGACTGCCTCAAAGCTACCGTCGACTTATTGCAGGCTGACTTCTCAAAACTGAAACATCACAGCGATTTTAATGTCGGCGCCATGAGCTTTTCCGTAAAAGAAATGGCAGAGAATATTAAAAAATACATGCCTGATTTCACCATAGAATATAAACCCGACTTCCGTCAGGCTATTGCCGACAGTTGGCCTGATGCAGTGGATGATACAGCAGCACGCGAGGAATGGGGGTGGAAACCAAGTTATGACCTTGATGCCATGACACAGGACATGCTTAAAGTAATCGGTGAAAAACATAAAAAAGGATTAATTTAAAAGTACTTTAAGTGCGCTAAAGTTTTAAGTGCCTAAAGCTACAGAAGTAAAACCATTTAGGCACTCCACTCACTTCAAACAAAAATAAATATTAAAGGAGATATAAAAAATGCAAACAAAAATCAAATCTTACCTGGCAGAAGAACTTCAAAAGCTTCAGGACCAGAAACTTTTTAAACACGAACGTATTATTGAAAGTCCTCAGGGCGCTGAAATTATCGTGAAAGGCAAAAAATGCCTGAACTTTTGCGCTAACAATTACCTTGGCCTTTCTTCCCACCCCGAACTAATTAAAGCTTCACACGAAGAGATTGACAGGCGTGGTTATGGTTTGTCGTCCGTACGTTTTATCTGCGGCACACAGGACATCCACAAAGAACTGGAACGCAAGGTTTCTGAATTCCTCGGCATGGAAGACACCATATTGTTTTCCTCATGTTTTGATGCTAATGGGGCTGTTTTTGAACCATTACTGGGTGAAGAAGATGCTATCATCACTGATGCTCTGAATCATGCATCCATTATTGACGGCATCCGTCTTTGCAAAGCCCAGCGCTGGATATACAAACATGGCGACATGCGGGACGTTGAAGAAATTGACCCGGCTAACGATAAAATGGCTAAAGGTCTGGAACGCTGTCTGAAAGAAGCACGCGAAAAAGGCTGCCGTTTTATCATGATAGCGACTGACGGTTCATTTTCTATGGACGGTGACATTGCCAAATTAGATGAGATTTGCAAGCTGGCAGAAAAATACGACGCCCTGGTAATGGTTGATGATAGCCACTCCACAGGGTTTCTCGGAAAAACCGGTCGCGGTACACACGAATACAGGGGTGTAATGGGCAAAGTAGATATCATCACCACCACTTTCGGAAAAGCTCTTGGAGGAGCATCCGGCGGTTGTATCTCATCAAGCAAAGAAATTATAAGCTGGATGCGCAACAAAGCACGCCCCTATCTTTTTTCCAATACCGTAGCGCCGGCTGTTGTCGGGGCAACTATAAAAGTAATGGATTTGCTGATGGGCAGTACAGCATTACGTGATAAACTGGAAAAGAATACTAAATATTTCCGCACAAAAATGACAGAAGCCGGTTTTGACATCGTCCCCGGCGACCACCCCATAGTTCCTATCATGTTCGGCAAATACCCCGACTGCTCTAAGCTGGCAGTTGACTTTGCCAATAAAATGCTGGATGAAGGTATTTACGTGATCGCTTTCTCCTTCCCTGTGGTAGCCAAAGGCAAAGACCGTATCCGTGTGCAAATCTCTGCCGGCCATGACATAGAACACCTTGATAAGGCTATATCTGCTTTCACTAAAGTGGGTAAAGAGCTTGAAATGATAAAGTAGGTTTTATAAAAAAAGAAAAGGGTGGCGAATGCCACCCTTTTTTTATTTTGTTTCGACGAAAAATAATTTATAAATAGCTATAAAAAACTATGTTCTCTGAACACATTGGAGAATTTGCCGCATTATTCACTGCCTGTTGCTGGACAGTTACCGCACTTGCCTTTGAATCTGCAAGCAACAAGGTAGGCTCTATTGCTGTGAACCTGCTTCGCCTTTTACTTGCATTGATATTTCTCAGCATATTTTCGTTTTTTATACGTGGCCAATTTTTACCCATTGATGCAAGCGCCAATACATGGTTGTGGCTTTCGCTTTCGGGATTGATAGGCTTTGTTATAGGCGATTTGTTTCTTTTTGAGTCTTATACCATCATCGGTTCAAGAATTTCCATGCTTATCATGGCGTTGGTACCACCCATGACAGCCTTGTTAAGCCTGTTGATGCTGGGCGAAACACTGACGTTATTCAACATGCTGGGCATGTTACTAACATTAAGTGGTATTTTCATAGTGATTATCAATAAAGGTAATGGTAAAAAAGTATTCTCGTTTGTACATTCATTCAAAGGAATTTTATTTGCATTTATCGGCGCTGTCGGGCAGGCAGTAGGCCTGGTATTCAGCAAATTGGGAATGGGAAACTATAATGCTTTTGCCGCTACACAAATTCGCATAATTATCGGAATTATTGGCTTTGCAATAGTAATCACTGCCTGGAAAAAATGGAAAAATGTCGGCAATGCCATTCAAAATGTATCTGCGCTGAAACGCATAGGGCTGGGCTCCATATTCGGACCATTTTTAGGGGTATCGTTTTCATTATTTGCAATACAACATACACATGCGGGAATAGCATCCACCATTATGGCTATTGTTCCTGTACTTATTATACCGGCTTCTGTCATTTTCCTGCATCAGAAAGTAAACTGGAGAGATGTTATTGGTGCTATATTAAGTGTTTGCGGAATTGCCTTATTCTTTATAAGCAAATAAACATCATTTAAACAGAAAATCGCTTAGGCAAGAGAGCTAAAACCAGATAAAAATGTTTTATGCTTGTGCTGTTGGCCCACCAAAAGTAAAAGGCAAAACATCAACGGGAGAATTGTCGTCAATTTTTCCAAAATTTTCTTCAAACTTCAAGATATTGTCCTTAAGTGCGTTCAGTAATCGTTTGGCATGTTGAGGAGTTAAAATAATACGGGATTTAACTTTAGCTTTGGGTATGCCCGGCATAATTTTAACAAAATCAACTATAAACTCTGAATGCGAATGTGTAATAACAGCGAGGTTTGAATATATGCCTTCGGCAATATCATCGGTCAATTCGATATTCAGTTTTTGTTCTTTTGGATTTTCCATAATAATATTTTATCAAAACCTCACTTCAATGAAGTTTTATTAATTATCCTTTGCAGTTATAATATCTTCCTTCTCTTTTGAAGCCATCAATTGTTCGTATTCTTCCTTGGTGCTGACCACAATTTTATCATATTCGCGCAATCCTGTTCCAGCAGGTATCAAGTGTCCGACAATTACATTTTCTTTCAGCCCATTCAAGTCATCAGATTTGCCATATACGGAAGCATCAGTGAGAACCTTTGTAGTTTCCTGAAATGATGCGGCAGAAATCCAGCTCTTTGTTTGCAGCGAAGCACGGGTAATACCCTGAAGTATTTGGCGGGCTGTAGCCGGTCGGGCATCTTTTGCGACAATCAGTTTCATATCCTTGCGTTTCAGAATGGAATTTTCATCTCTGAGTTTGCGCGCTGCAATAATCTGTCCCGGTTTATAAACACCGGCTTCATCGGCTTCTAAAATAATTTTCTTACCATAAATCCAGTCGTTTTCTTCCTGGAAATCGATTTTATTTACCAGTTCGCCTTCGAGAAAACGTGTATCCCCCGGGTCTTCAATCTCAACTTTGCGCATCATCTGGCGTACTACAACTTCAAAATGCTTGTCATTAATTTTCACTCCCTGCAGGCGGTACACTTCCTGAATTTCATTTACAATATACTCCTGAACCTTTGTAGGTCCCTTAATAGCAAGGATATCAGAGGGAGTGATAGCTCCGTCAGAAAGCGGTGTCCCGGCTTTCACATAATCGTTTTCCTGTGCCAGTATCTGTTTTGTCGTTGGGATTAGGTAACTTTTTGTTTCTCCTGTTTTTGATGTAATGATTATTTCTTTGTTGCCACGTTTAAGTTTTTTACCAAACGACACTATACCATCAATTTCAGAAACAACAGCCGGTTCGGAAGGATTACGTGCTTCAAACAATTCAGTAACACGAGGCAAGCCACCGGTGATATCACCGGCTTTTCCAATGGCCCGCGGGATTTTGCAAAGTATTTCACCTGCAATGATTTTTGCACCTTCATTAACTTTAATATGTGCACCAACAGGCATGTCGTACTGTTTTATAACTTCCTTAGTTTTTTCATGAAGAATTTTCAAGGAGGGGTTTTTCCCTTTATGACGCGTTTCGATAATTACTTTATCATGATACCCTGTTTGCTCATCAGATTCTTCTCTGTATGTGAGATTTTCAACGATATCTTCATAAATCACTTTACCGGAAACTTCGGATATGATAAGTGCATTATAAGGGTCCCAGTCACAAACAATATCTCCTTTATGTACCTTATCTCCATTTTTAAGAAACAGATAAGCGCCATAAGGTATCTGATTTGATGATAAAACTGTTTTTGTATTGGCATCAATAATTTTCATTTCAGCAGAACGGCCTATCACCACATCATAAGACTTGCCTTCATCATCTGTATATTTAACAGAACGAAGCTCGTCTATCTCAAGCACTCCATCATATTTAGCTTCAATTTTTGACAAGGAAGCAATATTAACACCTGCAACACCACCCACATGGAAGGTACGAAGTGTCAGCTGTGTTCCCGGCTCCCCGATTGATTGCGCAGCTATAACTCCAACGGCTTCCCCTTTCTGCACAAGGGTGCCTGTGGCAAGGTTACGTCCATAACATTTTGCACAAACCCCCTGGTGTGATTCACAGGTTAATACAGAACGAATTTCAACGGAATCAATTGGCGATTCATCAATAAATCTGCTGATTTCCTCTGTAAGCTCTTCTCCGGCACCTATGATAAGTTTCCCGGTTTGAGGGTGATAAATGTCGTGTAGTGTCACACGACCAAGAATGCGGTCATATAATGTTTCAACAATTTCTTCATTCTTTTTCAATGATGTAATGGTCAGACCTCTAAGGGTTCCACAATCACTTTCGGAAATAATAACATCCTGTGTAACATCCACCAACCTTCTCGTCAGATAACCGGCATCAGCTGTTTTTAGAGCAGTATCGGCAAGCCCTTTACGAGCACCGTGAGTAGAAATAAAATATTCCAATACAGACAAACCTTCGCGAAAATTAGACAGAATAGGGTTTTCAATAATTTCGCCACCGGTAGCACCTGATTTTTGGGGTTTAGCCATAAGTCCCCTCATGCCGCATAACTGTCGAATCTGTTCTTTGGAACCACGTGCACCTGAATCCAGCATCATGTAAACAGGATTGAAGCCTTGCATATGATTTGTCAATTGGCTCATTAATGTTTGAGTAAGCCGCGAATTAGTGTGAGTCCATACGTCAATAATCTGGTTGTATCTCTCATTGTTTGTAATGAACCCCATATTGTAATTTCCCTTAATTTCATCAACATCTTTTTCGGCCTTCTTTATCATGTCGGGTTTTACCTCGGGAACAACCAGATCCCCCAGATTAAAAGATAAACCGCCCTTAAATGCCATTGTAAAGCCCAATTCTTTAATATCATCAAGAAACCGGGCAGTACGTGCAGTTCCGGCAATTTTTAAAATATCACTTATAATATCACGAAGTGATTTTTTTGTAAGCAATTGGTTAATATATCCATATCCTTTTGGAACAACCTGATTGAACAATACCCTTCCAACTGTAGTTTCAATTTTTTTATTCACAATTTTACCATCTTCCTTTACATCTACTTTAACGTTAATGTAAGCATGTAAATCAACCTTTTGCTCATTATATGCAATAATAACTTCTTCCGGACCATAGAAAGTTTTTCCTTCGCCTTTTACTTTATGCTCAGGGATACTCCTACGCCCTTTTGTTGTATAATAAAGTCCAAGTACCATATCCTGTGAAGGTACTGTAACAGGAGCGCCATTGGCGGGGTTTAAAATATTATGGGAAGCCAACATAAGTATTTGTGCTTCAAGAACTGCAGCATTTCCTAAAGGTACATGGACGGCCATCTGGTCACCGTCAAAGTCAGCGTTAAATGCCGTACAAACAAGAGGATGAAGCTGTATAGCCTTACCTTCAATCATTTTTGGTTGAAAGGCCTGAATACCAAGTCGGTGCAGCGTTGGAGCACGGTTCAGCAATACAGGATGCCCTTTCATTACATTTTCTAAAATGTCCCAAACCACAGGGTCTTTTCTGTCAACTATTTTCTTTGCTGATTTTACCGTTTTAACAATACCTCTTTCGAGCATCTTACGGATAATGAATGGCTTAAACAATTCAGAAGCCATTTCCTTGGGAATTCCGCACTCATTAAGTTTAAGTTCTGGACCTACCACAATAACCGAACGACCAGAATAGTCAACACGTTTACCCAAAAGGTTTTGACGAAAACGACCCTGTTTTCCTTTCAAACTATCGCTGAGCGACTTAAGCGCTCTGTTGGATTCTGTTTTAACCGCTTTTGCCTTTCTGGAATTATCAAACAGTGAGTCAACGGCTTCCTGTAGCATACGCTTTTCATTACGAAGAATGACGTCAGGGGCTTTAATTTCAATAAGCCTTTTCAGGCGGTTGTTTCGAATAATAACCCTGCGATACAAATCATTAAGATCAGAAGTAGCAAACCTTCCGCCGTCAAGAGGGACTAAAGGACGGAGTTCGGGTGGTATAACGGGAACCACCTTGACAATCATCCATCCTGGATTATTTTCAATTCGGGTGTTTGCTTCACGAAATGCTTCAACCACCTGCAATCTTTTTAGTGCATCCTGCTTGCGCTGTTGTGAGGTTTCTTTGTTAGCTTTGTCTCTTAATGTATAGGAAAGTTCATCAAGATTAAGGCGTACAAGCAAATCGTAAACCGCCTCAGCGCCCATTTTAGCTATAAATTTATTGGGGTCATTATCGTCAAGATATTGATTTTCTTTCGGAAGATTTTCAATGATTTCAAAATACTCTTCTTCTGTCAGAAAATCAAGATAGTTCAGGTTTTCCTTAATACCCGGGTTGATAACAACGTAACGTTCGTAGTAAATTATCATCTCGAGCTTTTTCGATGGCAACCCAAGTAATGCGCCTATTTTATTTGGTAAGGAACGGAAAAACCAGATATGAGCAACGGGCACAGTAAGTTGGATATGGCCAACACGCTCTCTTCTCACTTTTTTTTCTGTAACTTCCACACCGCATCTGTCACATACTATTCCCTTATATCTTATGCGTTTATACTTGCCGCAATGGCACTCCCAATCCTTTACCGGCCCGAAAATGCGTTCACAAAACAAGCCGTCTCTTTCGGGCTTATAAGTTCTGTAATTAATAGTTTCGGGTTTCAGCACTTCTCCGCTCGAACGCTCAAGTATATGTTCAGGCGATGCCAGGCTGATAGTAATTTTAGAAAAATTTCCTTTGGTATTTAATTCTTTTCTAAAAGCCATAATATTATATTTCTGATTCCATGATAAGGAACAATTAAAAAACTATTCTTCGAAAGTTATATTTAATCCCAAACCTCTCAGTTCATGTACTAACACATTGAAAGATTCCGGCACACCGGGTTTGGACATATTCTCACCTTTTACCAGCGATTCGTAAGCTCTGGCTCTTCCTGTAACATCATCGGATTTAATAGTAAGTATTTCCTGCAAGATGTTTGCAGCACCGAATGCTTCCAGTGCCCAAACTTCCATCTCTCCAAAACGTTGGCCTCCGAATTGTGCTTTACCTCCCAGTGGTTGTTGTGTAATAAGTGAATACGGACCAATAGAACGAGCATGCATTTTATCATCTACAAGGTGGTGTAATTTCATAATGTAAATCATGCCTACTGTTGCCGGCTGATGAAAACGCTCTCCTGTGCCGCCATCATACAAATATATTTTTCCGTTTTCAGGCAGGCCAGCCTGTTTCATATACATATTAATGTCTTCCAGTGAGGCCCCATTAAATATAGGTGTTTCAAATGTCATTCCCAGCTTTTTACCGGCCCATCCAAGTACAGTTTCATAAATTTGACCAAGGTTCATACGTGAAGGTACACCAAGAGGGTTAAGAACCACATCAACAGGTGTCCCGTCATCAAGGAAAGGCATATCTTCATCACGAACGATACGTGCAACAATACCTTTGTTCCCGTGACGCCCGGCCATTTTATCACCCACTTTCAGTTTGCGTTTTTTTGCAATATATACTTTCGCCAGCTTCACAATTCCTGATGGCAGGTCATCTCCTACAGTTTCAATAAACTTATTCCTGTTATAAATACCAAGTAATTCGCGGTATTTAATGGTATAATTATGCAACAGAAGCTTCACCTGTTCGTTTGTGTCTTTATCTGAAGTCCATTTTGTTGGGTTAATAACACTATAATCAAGTGCAAGCAACGATTTCTGAGTAAACTTGCCTTTTTTAGGGATGAGTTCAACTTTCAGATTATTATAAACTCCTTGAGATGTTTTGCCATCAAGAATTTTTAAAAGTTTTTCAACCAGTTTAACTTTTAGATTGTATGAAGATTTATTATACTGTTCTTCAAAATCCTTGAGTGTTTCTTTCTCTTTTGCCTTGTCTTTTTTATCACGGATAACACGTGAAAAAAGTTTTTTATCAATTACAACGCCCTTCATTGATGGTGGAGCTTTCAGAGAAGCATCTTTAACATCACCGGCTTTATCACCGAAAATGGCTCTTAAGAGTTTCTCTTCCGGTGTAGGATCAGTTTCTCCTTTTGGGGTAATTTTGCCTATTAGAATATCGCCCTCATTAACTTCAGCCCCTATACGGATAATACCTTTTTCATCAAGATCTTTCGTAGCTTCCACACTGACATTAGGAATGTCGTTGGTAAGTTCTTCCATGCCACGTTTTGTTTCTCGAACTTCAAGAACAAACTCTTCAACATGGATGGAAGTAAAGATATCTTCACGAACAACTCTCTCTGAAATAACGATAGCATCTTCAAAATTATATCCTTTCCAGGGCATAAATGCCACTTTGAGATTACGTCCCAAGGCCAGTTCTCCTTTTTGTGTAGCATAACCTTCACAAAGGACATCTCCTTTTTTAACTTTTTGACCTTTGTGGACTATAGGTTTCAGGTTGACACAAGTATTCTGGTTTGTTTTAACAAACTTTGGCAGTGAGTAAGTTTTTACGTCTTCTTCAAAGCTTACAAGTCGTTCTTTGTCTGAACGTTCGTATTCAATGACTATCTGAGTTGCATCCACAAATTTCACCACACCGTTGCCTTCTGCATTTATCAATACACGCGAATCCTTAGCAACCTTGCCTTCAATCCCTGTTTGTACAATAGGAGCTTCAGGTACCATAAGGGGAACTGCCTGACGCATCATGTTTGAACCCATTAGAGCTCTGTTCGCGTCATCATGTTCTAGAAAGGGGATGAGGGATGCTGCAATAGATGCTATTTGATTGGGAGCAACATCAATAAGGTTGATATTTTCAGGCTCCAGAATAGGATAATCGGCCAGGTATCTTGCCTTTACCTGTTCCTGGGTAATTTTGCCTTTTTCATTGTATGGAGTGCTTGCCTGAGCAATAGTTTTATCTTCCTCTTCTTCAGCAGTAAGATATATGGGAGCTTCGTTTAATTTAACGACACCTTTTTCAACTATACTATAAGGTGTTTCAATAAAGCCCAGTTTGTTTACTTTAGCATAAATACATAAGGATGAAATAAGCCCGATATTGGGGCCTTCAGGTGTTTCAATAGTACATAAGCGGCCATAATGCGTGTAATGTACGTCACGAACTTCAAACCCTGCTCTTTCTCTTGACAAACCTCCGGGACCCAAAGCAGAAACTCTTCTTTTATGTGTAAGTTCTGACAACGGGTTAGTCTGGTCCATAAACTGTGAAAGCTGGTTCGTACCAAAAAACGTATTAATTACTGATGATAATGTTTTAGCATTAATCAGGTCAGCCGGAGTGAATACCTCATTGTCGCGAACATTCATTCTTTCACGTATCGTGCGGGCCATACGTGCCAAGCCTACACCAAACTGTCCATACAATTGTTCTCCTACAGTACGAACTCTTCGATTACTAAGATGGTCAATGTCGTCAACATCAGTTTTAAGATTCTGAAGTTCAACAAGATATTTTATTATTGAAATAATATCTTCTTTGGTAAGAACTTTTGTATCGATGTTGCTGGTAAAATTCAGTTTCTTATTAATCCTGTATCTACCAACATCACCAAGGTCATAACGCTTATCCGAAAAGAATAACTTATCAATGATTCCTCTGGCGGTATCTTCATCAGGTGGTTCGGCATTTCGTAAAAGGCGGTAAATAAATTCCACGGCTTCTTTTTCCGAATTGGCTGTATCTTTTTGAAGAGTGTTAAAAATAATAGAATAATCCGTAGTATTTTCACCCTCACTATGCAACAATATTGCTTTAACGCCTGCATTAACAATAATGTCAATATGTTCATTCTCCAGCATTGTTTCCCTGTCAATAAGCACTTCGGTACGTTCGATAGAAACCACTTCCCCTGTGTCTTCATCCACAAAATCTTCAACCCATGTTCTGACAACCCTTGCCGCAAGCTTCCGTCCGATATTTTTTTTCAGTGTGGCCTTGTTAACCTTTATTTCCTCCGCCAGTTTGAAAATTTCCAGAATATCTTTATCGGATTCAAATCCGATAGAACGTAATAAAGTAGTTACAGGCAATTTCTTTTTTCGGTCAATATAGGCATACATTACATTATTAATGTCGGTTGCAAACTCTATCCACGAGCCTTTAAAAGGAATAATACGTGCTGAATACAATGTTTGCCCGTTGGTATGCCTTGTTTTTCCAAAAAACACGCCGGGAGACCTGTGTAACTGAGATACAACGACTCTTTCTGCTCCATTGATGATGAAGGTACCTTTGGGAGTCATGTAGGGTATCATTCCGAGGTAAACATCCTGAATAATAGTTTCGAAATCTTCATGTTCCGGGTCGGTACAATACAGCTTCAGTTTTGCTTTAAGGGGCACACTAAAGGTAAGGCCTCTTTCAAGGCATTCTTCGATACCATATCTTGGAGGGTCAATAAAATAATCAATAAATTCCAGAACAAAATTATTGCGTGCATCCGATATGGGAAAGTTTTCTGCGAAAACTTTAAATAAGCCCTCGTTTTGCCTGTTTTCAGGTGTTGTTTCTAATTGAAAAAAATCCTGAAACGACTTAACCTGAATATCGAGAAAATCCGGATATTCTGCATGGACTTTTGTGGATGCGAAATTGATTCGTTCAATTTTTTTTGAAGCCAAAGTTGTAAGGTTTTAAGTTTAGAAAATATGAAATGAACGCTAAAAAATAACAATGCTCAGACACCTTAGGTTGGGTGTCTGAACAATCTTTAATCAATGTTTCCTTTACTTAATTTCAACTTCAGCGCCTGCCTCCTCTAACTGTGTTTTCAATGCGTTAGCTTCGTCTTTGCTTACACCTTCTTTTATAGCTTTTGGTGCTGCATCAACAAGTTCTTTTGCTTCTTTCAATCCCAGGCTGGTCATTTCCTTAACCAGTTTTACTACGCCTAATTTGGCCTGTCCGGCTGACTTTAAGATCACATCAAAACGTGATTTTTCTTCGGGTTCAGCGCCGCCGTCAGCAGCACTACCACCTGCTGCAGGTGCAGCCACCACTGCTGCTGCTGCGGGTTCTATTCCATATTCTTCTTTTAAAATTTTAGCTAATTCATTAACCTCTTTAACGGTAAGGTTAACTAACTGTTCTGCAAAAGCTTTTAAATCTGCCATTTTATTTAAGTTTTAAGTGTTCTACAATTAATTTTTAATGTTCTACTCAGGTTTTTCTGATAATGTTTTTACGATACCTGAAATCGTTTGTCCACCGGATTGCAATGCCCCAATAACATTTCTTACGGGTGATTGCAGTAATCCAATGATTTCTCCGATAAGCTCATTTTTAGATTTAAGGGCTACCAGCAAACTCAGCTGGTCGTTTCCTATATAGGTCGATTCCTCAATAAATGCTGCCTTTAAAACAGGTTTTTCCATTTTAAAGGTTTTTCTAAACTCGGCAATCAACTTAGCCGGCACATTAGCTGCTTCGCACACCATAATTGAAGTGCCGCCTTTAAGCACCGGATATAGTTCCTCAAAATCTCTCTCTGTTTTCTCCATCGCCTTTTTCAGCAATGTATTTTTTACAACCGTGAGCTTGATGTTGCGTTTAAAACATAAACGACGTAATTCGTTAGTTTTTTCAACATTCAAATCGGAAATATCAGTAATATAAAAGTTATTGGCAGCTTTAAGTTGCTGGCTCAAAACTTCAATAACCTGTTCTTTTTCATCTTTTTTCATATATTTCAGATTATTTCCTTATTAAATTATTATATGATAGATTTCGTATCGATTTGTATGCCGGGACTCATAGTAGAAGACATGTAAACGCTTTTAATGTAAGTCCCTTTTGCAGAGGACGGTTTCAAGCGGACAATGGTCTGGAGTATTTCCCTGGCATTGTCAGCAATTTTATTGCTCTCGAACGAAACCTTAGCAATACCTGCGTGGATAATTCCGTATTTATCAACTTTAAAATCAATTTTACCGGCTTTAATCTCTTTTACAGCCTTCCCGATATCCATAGTAACTGTGCCTGATTTTGGATTCGGCATTAGCCCCCTGGGCCCGAGTATTCGTCCCAGAGCACCAACTTTAGGCATGACACTAGGCATTGTAATGATAACATCAATATCTGTCCACCCTTCCTTTATCTTATTGATATACTCATCCAGTCCATAGTAATCCGCTCCGGCATTTTTTGCTTCTTCTTCCTTATCGGGAGTGCATAATACCAAAACACGAATAACCTTTCCTGTTCCATGAGGTAAGGTAACTATACCACGAACCATCTGGTCGGCTTTACGCGGGTCAACACCCAAACGTACGTCAATATCCACGGAGGAATCGAACTTGGTGTAACTTATTTTTCTCACCAGTTCAGCAGCTTCTTCCAATGAAACTGCTTTGTTCTTATCAACCAGCGCAAGCGATTCTTTTCTTTTCTTCGTTATTTTTGCCATTTTTCAAAAGTTAAAAAGTTTACTCTTATAAAGCAAATGGTGGGTTTCCCTGAATAGATATTCCCATGCTGCGTGCAGTACCTGCTACCATTTTCATTGCCGACTCAACCGTAAAAGCATTCATGTCAACCATTTTAGCTTCAGCAATTGACTTCACTTGTTCCCAGGTGATAGAGCTGATTTTATTCCTGTTGGGTTCGGCTGAACCTTTTTGTTTCTTCACAATTTCAAGAAGCTGTACTGCTACAGGAGGAGTTTTAATAATAAAATCAAAGGATTTGTCCTTGTAAACAGTGATGATTGCAGGAATCAGTTTCCCTGCCATATCCTGTGTACGAGCATTGAACTGTTTGCAGAACTCCATAATATTTACACCTTTAGCTCCTAATGCAGGGCCTACAGGTGGTGATGGGTTGGCTGCGCCTCCTTTGATTTGCAGTTTAATAATTCCGCTTACTTCTTTAGCCATTTTTCTTTATTTTATCAAAATAAAACAATAGTACCTCATTCTTTTTCGACCTGCATAAAACTTAATTCGAGCGGTGTTTTTCTTCCGAATATCTTCACCATAACCTTCAATTTTTTCTTTTCTTCATTTACCTCTTCTATCACGCCGCTGAAACTGTTAAAAGGGCCGTCAATCACCCGTACTGATTCTCCTACAATAAAGGGTTCGCTGATTTCCTCTCCTTTTTCCGATAGTTCATCAACTTTTCCCAATATTCTGTTTACTTCCGACATGCGCATGGGTATGGGTTCGCCTTTGGAACCCAGGAAGCCTAATACCCCGGACACATTCTTGATGACATGAACTACTTCGCCAACTAGGGCTGCTTCAATAAGCACATAACCAGGGAAAAAATTTCTTTCTTTACTGATTTTTTTTCCTTTTCTGACCTGGTATACTTTTTCGGTTGGTATCAACACCTGTGTAACATAGTCTTTAAGATTTTGATGATTGATCTCACTTTCAATCAGTTCCTTAATCTTTTTTTCCTTGCCACTTATCGCTTTGACAACATACCATTTTTTAACTTGTTCACTCATAAATCATTCGCTTCTGGGAGAATTTTCTGAATAATTGAAAGAACAACGATACTGATTAATAAAACTAAAACAAGTGGTAAAACTGTTTTAGTAAAGTGCCTATTATTAAATCCATCAGATAAACCACCAAGGCGATTATTAGGGAAGCAATGGAAACAACAATGGCACTGCTTTGTAACTCACGCCATGTAGGCCATGAGACTTTATGAACCAATTCGTCGTAACTTTCTTTAATATAATTTTTTATTTTTTTCATAATTTCAAGCTGATGTTGCACGGGTGGTAGGAGTCGAACCCACAGCCTACGGTTTTGGAGACCGCCACTCTACCAATTGAGCTACACCCGTTTAAATTCACATAACAAGCTTTGCATGACAATTCATGTTACCCTGAATTTTTCAGCATAACATATTGTTTTTTAATTTTAATCCAGAATTTCAATTACTTGCCCAGCTCCTACTGTTCTTCCTCCTTCACGAATAGCAAAGTGCAGATTGAGGTTCATGGCGATTTCCGAAATTAATTTCACTTCAATATCAAGGTTATCCCCGGGCAATACCATTTCCACACCGTTGATAAGATTAACTTCTCCGGTAACGTCAGTAGTTCTGAAATAAAACTGCGGGCGGTATTTGTTATGGAAAGGTGTATGACGCCCTCCTTCTTCCTTTTTCAGAATATAAACTTTAGCCTTGAAATGTTTATGAGGTTTCACTGAACCGGGTTTTGCAACAACCATACCGCGGCAAATCTGATCCTTATCAATACCTCTGAGCAACAGACCGGTATTGTCGCCGGCTTCACCCCTGTCAAGAATTTTGCGGAACATTTCCACACCTGTAACCACTGATTTCATCTTTTCAGCACCAAGGCCGATGATTTCAACAGGGTCGCCTGAGTTGATAACTCCTGTTTCAACTCTTCCGGTTGCAACGGTACCGCGGCCGGTAATAGAAAATACGTCTTCAACGGGCATAAGGAAATCCTTGTCTATTTCACGGGGAGGTAATGGTATATAACTGTCGCAAGCGTCCATAAGTTCCACAACTTTATCAACCCATTTAGGTTCCAGGTTTAATCCGCCTAATGCAGAGCCTCTGATAACGGGAGTATTTTCACCGTCAAATCCGTAGAATGTAAGCCTGTCTCTGATTTCCATTTCCACGATTTCCAAAAGTTCTTCGTCATCAACAAGGTCAACTTTGTTCATGAAAACAACAATCTTTGGAACACCAACCTGGCGTGCCAACAGAATATGTTCATTGGTCTGAGGCATAGGGCCATCAGTAGCAGCAACAACAAGGATTGCGCCGTCCATCTGGGCAGCACCGGTAACCATGTTTTTAATATAGTCGGCATGTCCGGGGCAGTCAACGTGAGCATAATGCCTGTTAGCTGTTGTATACTCAATATGAGAGGTATTAATGGTAATACCTCTTTCTTTTTCTTCAGGAGCATTGTCGATTGAATCAAATGATCTGAATTCTGACCAGCCTTTTTGCGACAGTACCAGAGTGATAGCTGCGGTTAAGGTAGTCTTACCATGGTCGATGTGACCTATTGTCCCAATGTTCACGTGGGGTTTGGAACGATCGTACTTTTCTTTTGCCATTTTAATTTAAGTTTGTTAGGTGATTATAATTTATTTTCTGATTGATTATTATTCTTTGTAGAGCCATTGACGAGAATTGAACTCGTGACCCCTTCCTTACCAAGGAAGTGCTCTACCCCTGAGCTACAACGGCTAGTCTGGAGCGGAAGACGGGGCTCGAACCCGTCACCTATAGCTTGGAAGGCTATCGCTCTACCAAATGAGCTACTTCCGCATGTTGAAAAACAATTTAGTATTGGTGGGGAGAGGAGGAATCGAACCTCCGAAGGCATTGCCAACAGATTTACAGTCTGCCCCATTTGACCGCTCTGGAATCTCCCCAAATACGCTTCAAAGAACGTGAGCCGAAAGAGGGATTCGAACCCCCGACCCGCTGATTACAAATCAGCTGCTCTGGCCAACTGAGCTATTCCGGCATTTTCATGCTTGTTTTCTGTTGTAAATCAATAAAATACATAAAAAAACAGACCTTTTACAAAAAAGGTCTGCAAATGTATAAACTTTTTACTTACTAACAAAGAAATATTTATATTTTTTTATTACTACATACCTCTTATTTTCTGTTTATGCTTCAACAGTTGCTTCCGAAGTGCTTCAACAGCAATATCTGTAGATTGTTCAAAGGTCTTTGATTGTTTCTTGGCAAACAAGTCATTGCCGGATATCATCAAACGAATTTCTGTGACTTTATTATCTTCCTTCTGATTTTTTTCAACCCTGAGAGTTACTTCCGACCCAATGAGTCCGTCGAATAAGCCGGACAACTTATCAACTTTCTCCTGGATGTATTGCTCCAGTTTTTTGTCTGTTTTAAATTTTATTGATGTAATGCTAACTTTCATAATGAACCTCCTTTTGTTTTATGCTTTTGGATGTGCTTGTTTATAAATAGTTTTTAATTTTTCTATGGTATTATGAGTATAAACCTGTGTGGCCGAGAGATTTGCATGACCTAAAATCTCTTTTATTGAATTCAGGTCGGCACCATGGTTGAGCATGTGGGTAGCAAAAGTATGCCTTAAAACATGCGGACTCTTTTTTTCCTGTAAAGTGATAATGCTTAAATAATGATTTACAATACGATAAATTAACTTCTGGTAAATTTTTTCTCCCTTATTGGTAACAAAAAGGAATTCTGAATTTATTTCTGCCCCGAAAGTTTTGTGTTTAATGCTGATGTATTTTTCGATGAGGGCTTTAAACCTGTTATTAAAAGGTATCAACCGCTCTTTGCTGCGTTTACCCATCACTTTCAATGTCAGGTTGTAAAGGCTCACATCCTTTTCTTTCAGGTTCACAAGTTCCGACAGGCGCATACCTGTAACATAAAACATTTCAATAATTAATAGGTTACGCACTGTGGTGAAATCGTTAGGTTTATCAGAAAAACTCTCGTCGAGCAGGGTTTTCATCTTATCTTCCTCTATAAAAGCCGGCAAGCGTTTGGATGTTTTGGGAGATAATACCTTAAGCATGGGGTTTTCTTTGAGTTCTCCCTGCTTTTTCAGAAATTTATAAAACGAATTTAGCGATGCTTTTTTACGGTTCACCGAGCGTGGCAATATATTCCCTTCCATCATCTGCACGAACCATGAACGTATCATGATATGCGTAGCCATTGATGGGTTTTCAAGTTCGTAGTTTTGCTCAAGGTATGCTGCAAACTGCTCCAAATCATTTTTATAGCTAATTACTGTATGGGGGGAGTACCTTTTCTCGTACTGCAGGTAATGTAAAAAACGCTCAACCATCAAAAAAAAAATAATTCCTGTTTTTCTTAATAACAAACGTAAAAGTAACGAAATTATTTTGAAAAAGCAAGAATTATTCTTTCTTTTTGCAAAGGTAAACCGGCGCTGGGCTATTTATTCTTTTCCTCGTTGAGTTTCTGAATATATCTGGCCTTTATCAGCTCTTCCCTGCGCTTTATCGAAGGTTTTGTAAATTTCTGGCGTTCGCGTAATTCTTTTACCACGCCCGTTTTTTCAAATTTCCTTTTGTATTTTTTCAGGGCTTTGTCGATGTTTTCGCCTTCTTTTACCGGTACAATAATCATAAAAAATCTCTCTCTTTCTTTAGATGGTTTTTAAATATTTTAATTCCCCATATTTGGGAGTGCAAAAATAGTAAATATTTTATTATAAAAGAGTTTCGTGGATTTTTTTTTGATAAATAACACCACCTTTTGAATTTTTTGTCACATAGAACCGTCCCGGCTTTAACGTTGGGGCGTGTCGAAAAGGAACAGAACAGGTCCGTCTTCGACAAGTTGTTATAAAAATCATAGAAATAAATTTTTTTCTTAAAGAACAGCTGACTGGCTCAGGGTTTCATTATCATACAGAGAATTAAAATTAATAATTGGAATCAATCCATTAAAACCTTACTTAAATCTTCACTTATTCAATTATTTCTAAATAGAATTAGTAATTTTGCAATAATGCACACCATCGAGCCATATTATAACTGGAGGCACCTGTACATCGCTTCGGAAGATGTGCGCTCACCATTTTATGGCAATACGTATAGCGAATTTGAATTTCCTTATGCTGTGTACAATTACTTAATTCATCCGCAGTGGGATTGTTTTGGTTCCGCCACTTTATACATTAAATTATTATATACAGACTACCAGAAAAATTTTGTCATCCTTGAATTAATTGGCGAATGGAACGATTGCCTCTACAATGACATTAAATTCCTCAAAGAAAACGTGATTGATATTTTGCTTGGCAATGGTATCAACAAATTCATCCTGATAGGTGAAAACATTCTTAATTTTCATTTTTCTGATGATTTATATTACCAGGAATGGTTTGACGAACTGGAAGATGGGTGGATTGCCTGTGTGAATTTCAGGGAACACGTGGTGAAAGAATTTGAACACGGACACATTGATTATTATCTTGCTTTCGGAAAAAAACTCAACCAGATACTTTGGCGCAAATCAAACCCATGCCAGTTTTTCGAGCTTGTTTCAGAAATGATGACGAAACGATTGAATCCTTAAATATAATGGTACACGTTAACATTGAAGTTTTTGGGCTAGTTCAAAGAATCGGGTTTCGCTACAGTGCAATGGAGGCAGCATCCCAAATGAATATTACCGGTTTTGTAAAAAACATGACGGATGGTTCCGTTTACATTGAAGCCGAAGGTGAAGAAAAAAATATTGAATCATTTATTTCCTGGTGCCATCATGGCCCGCCATGGGCAAGGGTTGACAACATTATCGTGAAAAAAACAACCATGCAAGGGTTTAAGAGTTTTGAAATCAAACGATAATTTTTCTTTTACTTTCTTCCGGAATTCTTCTATTTTTTTGCTCTTAGAAATTCTCTTTTCCCAAGTGGACCGGGCAATTTTTCAATTGTAAATCCGGCACTCTTCAATGCTCTTTTAACGTCACCTTTACAGGAATATGTTACCAAAATGCCACCATCTTTCATTGCAATATATAACTTATTAAAAATCTCCGGTGTCCACATTTCAGGCTGAACATCGGGTGCAAATGCATCAAAATACACAAGGTCGTAACCATTATCCTGAAGCTGTGTTTCTTCAATTTTTCTTTCAATTAATACAATTTCAAAATTACCTGAAAGTTGATTAATAACACCTGAAACCGATTGATGCAATTCTGCAAACATCTTATGATGACCGGAACCGGTAATATCGGGGTAATTTAATTTCGACAAAATTTTCTCCTCAATTCTGTATGGCTCAACAGCAACGTAATTTACTTTTTTCTCATCTTTTTCACATTCAATCAATGTGAGAAAAGCATTCAATCCTGTTCCATAACCTACTTCCAGAATGTTCAGGTGTTCCTTATTCCATGATAAAAAACGATAACCTGCATCAATAAAAATATGCTTTGATTCGGCAATGGCTCCATTACGGGAATGATAACACTCATTCAGTTCAGGGATATGCAGTGTGTGCGACCCATCAGCTGTTATGATGATTTGACTTTTCATCGTCAGTCTTTATTAAATACCGGCAATATCTTATACACAGTGTCCGAAAACATAAAACTTGTTTGCAGTATGGTTGATTGAAGATTCTTTTTTATCACATTGAAATAATCTCTTGAAAAATAAGCAAAACCCTGTGTGCCATCATAAGCCATGCATGTCGAATTAGGTGCTGCTACCCACTGGTCACAGATTCCCGAAGAATAGTCGTAGGTATAAACATTATTGCCATCACAAAAAATATACTGCCCCGGTTCAGTAATTGCAACATCTGTAAAGATGCCTTCATTATGTGTATAAATATCCCAAAAAGTTTCTGTAGATGGAGAAACTAACCTAATTTTCCCTTGTCCGGAATTATTAGTAAATAGCAGATAATAATCTGTGTCTGCCCTGAAAATCTTTTTTATTTCGTATGATAATAAAATACGTTTATAAACAACAAAAGAAGGCACATAATACATCACGAAATGTTTTTCCATTCCGGTATAACTCCTTTCATAGGTTAATAAGAAATCTCCGTCAGGGAAAAATGTTACCGGATACTCAACATCATCGGTAACTCTTGAAGCAATTATACTTCCGTACCTGTTGTATATTTGAAATTTTCCTTCATAAAACGAAACATACAATAAATCTTTATAAGTTTCTATAGTAACAAAATAAGGGAAAGGAGGGTTATTAATACATGGAACGTTCCAGTTCAATTGCCATTCATTCATTTCATACACATTCACATCGCCGAAAAATTTACCTGCAATATAAAACTGCTGTGCATCAGAACTAATGCAGGAATTCGTATAGTCAGAGATGAAAGCTGCCATCTGGCTTACATGATTCGCAGAATCAATTTTATGAACCCTAATGTTCTGATTGTTTTTTGTAACAACAAGAACATATTGCAATTCCTTTTCTGCTTCATGAATATATATTTTTAGAAATCTTTTTGTTTCATTTGTTCCGTCATAAGCTTTGAGGAGCAGGTAATAAACACCGGAAGGCAACATGATGTCATCAATTTCAATACAAGTATTTAATGAATAACAGCTATTATCAGGATAGAAAGCGCCTCCACTCAGTACCGTAACAAAATTAACATCCGTTACTGTAACACTTACATATTCCAGAGTTCTGTCATCACAAATTGCTGCCATTACATGAATGTCATCAAACACATGAAAGCTTTGATTTTCATAAGGTATTGTTATAGTAATCTGCGGACTTATTGTATCGTTGTTCTTTTTGCAGGAATACAAAATGAAAATCACTAAAAAAAATGTATATTTAATTAAGTACATGTTTTATGAAACAAAAAACTGCCAAAGAGTGTCAATCTTATGGCAGTTTTAATATTATATCCTTTACAAATTATTTATAGTTAAGATTATGCGCCTGCATTTTTCATTTCATATTTCTGGGAGCATACCTTAGCTTTCATAAACTGCCTGTTCATAAGTGCAATATTGGTTACTTTTATTTCCTTAGGGCATTCAGCCTCACAGGCATAAGTGTTGCTACAGTTACCAAAACCCAGCTTGTCCATTTCGGCAACCATTTTCTGTACACGTTCAGAAGCTTCAATTTTTCCCTGAGGTAAAAGTGCAAACTGCGAAACTTTAGCACCAACAAACAGCATCGCTGATGCATTGGCACAAGCTGCGATACAGGCGCCACAACCTATGCATGCAGCAGCATCCATAGCCAACTCCGCTTTTGATTTGGGTATTGGGATAGCATTAGCATCAGGAATACCTCCTGTATTCAAAGAAATATACCCCCCTGCCTGTATTATCAGGTCAAGAGCTGAGCGGTCAACCACAAGGTCTTTAACAATAGGAAATGGTTTGGCACGCCATGGTTCAATCACGATGGTGTCGCCGTCATTAAATGAACGCATGTGAAGCTGGCAGGTAGTGATACCGCGTTTGGGCCCATGAGGACGGCCATTAATATATAAGCTGCAGGTTCCACAAATACCTTCGCGACAGTCGTGGTCGAATGCCACGGGGTCGTTACCTTGTTCGATGATCTGCTGGTTAAGGGTGTCAAGCATTTCAAAAAACGAACTGTCGGGGGAAACATTTGAAACTTTATAAACTTCAAATTTCCCTTTTGCTTTGGCATTTTTCTGACGCCAGATTTTTAAGGTTAGGTCCATATTATAATTATTTTTCCAGCCAATGGCCAATGGCCATAAGCCACAATTATTAATTTATTTATTTTCCAGTGATTTTATTAATGAATTAATCATTTTTGACAACGAACTTATTTTTGCAAAAAGTTCTTCAGAATTCTCTTTAAAGTAGCCAATTTTATTTGAAATAATCAGCTCCGTTTCTAGTTCATATAATGACCCTCTTGCCTGTTTCAAGAATAACACATAAGATTTTGTGGATTTCCTACCCCATCCTTCTGCAATATTAACAGGGACTGATGCTGAAGCTCTCCTTATCTGTGATACAAGCCCAAATCTTTCCTCTTCAGGAAATATCAATGATAGCCTATAGATATCAACCGTCAGCTCAATGCCCATTTTCCAAATTTCCAAATCCTTATATGAATTTATCATTCCCATCATTAATCATATAATGGCCAATGGCTATTTATAACTCCTCTGCGATGGCTTTGCTACCTCAAAAGTAAGCTCTTCTTTGTGCATTTCAGGATCCACGCTTTCGCCTTTATATTCCCAAGCAGAAACAAATGCAAAGTTCTCATCATCACGTTTTGCTTCGCCTTCTTCGGTCTGCATTTCTTCGCGGAAATGGCCCCCGCATGATTCTCTGCGTTGCAGTGCATCTCTCATAATCAGTTCGCCAAGTTCAATAAAATCAGCTACCCTGCTCGCCTTTTCGAACTCAGGATTAAACTCGTTCAACTCACCCGGGATAAACAGATCATTCCAAAACTCTTTTTTTATGTCAGGGATCATTGACAAACCTTTTTTTAGTCTTTCTTCGTTCCTGCCCATGCCACAATGCTCCCACATCATCTTCCCGAATTTTTTATGAATAGAATCGACAGATTGCTTGCCTTTAATATTTTTCAGTTTATCAAGCTGCTCTTTTATATCATTTTCAGCCTGAACAAATTCCGGGGCATCGGTAGGGATTCGTTTTGTATGAATCTCTGCAGACAAATAGTTACCAATGGTATAAGGCAAAATAAAATACCCGTCGGCAAGGCCCTGCATAAGCGCTGAAGCTCCGAGCCTGTTAGCACCGTGGTCCGAAAAATTACATTCACCTATAGCATAAAGGCCGGGGATAGTAGTCATTAATTCATAATCAACCCACAAGCCACCCATAGTATAGTGAACAGCGGGGTAAATCATCATCGGTGTTTCGTAAGGGTTTTCGTTAATAATCTGTTCATACATCTGGAACAGGTTCCCATAACGCTCCTCAATTACGTTTTTACCAAGCCTGGCAATAGAATCCTTAAAATCGAGATAAACCGCCAATCCTGAATGACTAACCCCAAACCCCGCATCGCAACGTTCTTTGGCTGCTCGAGAAGCAACGTCACGTGGCACTAAATTTCCAAAGGCAGGGTACCTTCTTTCAAGATAATAATCGCGGTCTTCTTCAGAAATATCTCCAGGTTTTAGCTCTTTTTTACGAAGCTTTTCCACATCTTCTTTCTTCTTAGGCACCCAGATTCTTCCATCATTACGCAGACTTTCGCTCATCAGTGTTAGTTTCGACTGAAAATCGCCGTGGACGGGAATACAAGTTGGATGTATCTGGGTAAAACAGGCGTTGCTGAAAAAAGCGCCTTTTTTGTATGCACGCCATACCGGAGTAGCATTTGATCCCATAGCATTTGTGGAGAGGAAGTAAGCATTTCCATAACCCCCGGTAGCCAAAACCACGGCATGGCCGAAATATTTTTCGATTTCTCCGGTAACCAAATTCCTGACAATGATTCCTCGTGCTTTTCCTTCAACGAGCACCACGTCAAGCATATCACGGCGGTTAAAGAGTTCAACTTTACCTTTTTTTATCTGGCGGCTCAGAGCGCTGTATGCTCCCAAGAGTAATTGCTGGCCTGTCTGTCCCCGGGCATAAAATGTCCGCGACACTTGTGCTCCGCCAAACGAACGGTTATCCAGCAATCCACCATAGTCACGTGCAAAAGGAACCCCTTGGGCCACGCACTGATCGATAATGGCATTGCTTACTTCAGCCAGGCGATACACATTGGCTTCACGAGCCCTGTAATCTCCACCCTTTAAAGTATCGTAAAATAAACGGTACACACTATCTCCATCGTTCTGATAGTTTTTTGCGGCATTGATACCCCCCTGGGCAGCAATGCTGTGTGCCCGGCGAGGGCTGTCCTGATAACAAAATGCTTTCACATTGTAGCCAAGCTCACCCAGAGAAGCTGCAGCTGAAGCCCCGGCAAGGCCGGTACCCACTACAATTATATCCAGCTTACGCTTGTTTGATGGGTTGACAAGCTTACAGGTGGATTTGTAATTAGTCCATTTTTCGGCTAATGACCCTTCAGGTATTTTTGAATTTAATTTCATGGATGCGTGGTGGTTTTATTTTTATTTTATTGTTTACAATTTTTTATGTGTTTTAATAGTGCTTGAAACTCAATTATAAATAAACATAAAGTAAATCGGAATAATAGAAAACCCAACGGAAATAATCAATGCATAAGCAGTACTCACAACCTTAATGACTTTGTTATATTTATTATGGTTGAGGCCGAGAGTCTGAAAACCAGATAATATAGCATGGTTCAGGTGAAAACCGAGAAATATAAAAAAGGCTATATAAATAAACGAATATACTTTATTCTGAAATAGCAGGATTGCCATTTGATAAAAATCGTGTGTATCAACTCCTGCCGGAGGTTGTACCCAGCCCATCTTAATAAAAAAGAAATGCATGAAATGTAGAATCAGAAATATTAAAATGATGATTCCGGTATATATCATATATTTTGAAAAAAACTCTGTATGAGATTTGTTCACAACATGATAACGCACCGGGCGTGATGCCCAGTTTTTCAGGGTTACTATTACTCCTATCAAAATGTGTATAGCAAAGCCGCTAAAAAGTACATACTCAAAAATTTTAATTGCAATATTTGTTGTCATAAAATTAGATGCAACCTTAAACATCTCTCCGTTATCTCCGGCGATAAGAAGGAGGTTTATAGTAAGATGTACCAGCAGGAATAACGCCAAAAAAAGCCCGAAGGCTCCCATCACGATTTTTTTTGTAATCGAAGAATACGATAATAATTTGCTCATAATTTTCAGCTTTGAAAAAAATTAAAAAAAACTGTACCTTTATAAAAAATATTTTTCTTTGTATTTATATTTCACAAAGATAATTTTTGATATTACTTTTAGCAAATAAAATCTATCTTTTTTTTAACAACCGGTTAACAATATTTCAAAATGCGTTATAAACCTATAAAACAGGATTTTTTTATCAGCAACCGTCAAAAACTGCTGAAGAAATTAAAGCCCAATTCATTGGCAATAATACTCTCTAATGATGAGTATCATAGAAACGGAGACCAATTCCATCCCTACCGACAGAATTCCGATTTATTTTACCTCACAGGACTTGATCAGGAAAAGTGTATCCTCTGCCTCTGCCCCGGACATCCGGTGGAAGCGATGCGTGAAATTGTTTTTACCTTGCAAACCAACGAAACCATGGTAACCTGGTACGGGCATAAATATAATCTGGAACAAGCCAGAGAAGTTTCCGGGGTCAAAACAGTCAAATGGCTTGATAGTTTTGAAGATACACTCAAAGACCTCGTGCTTCGCTCTGAAAATATTTACATCAATGTTTATGAGAACGCCCGCTTCTCCACGGAAGTTATCTCTAACGAACTGCGCTTTGCAAAGCGAATGAAAAAAGAATATCCCCTGCATAATTTTGAACGGCTCAACCCTCTTATTACTAAGTTGCGTTTATGTAAGGAGCCTGAAGAGGTTAAAATGATGCAACATGCATGTAATATTACCGAAAAAGCTTTCCGAAGAATTCTCGAAAGAATTCGTCCCGGTATGATGGAATATGAAGTGGAAGCTGAAATCGTCCATGAATTTATTCGCAATGGCGCCGACGGGCATTCTTTTTATCCTATTGTTGCCTCGGGTGTGAATGCTTGTGTATTGCACTATATTAAAAATGATGAGAAAATTAAAGACGGTGATTTGGTGCTTATTGATTACGGCGCTGAATATGGAAATTATGCCGCAGATGTAACACGTACAATACCTGTAAACGGAAAATTTTCCAAAAGACAAAAAGACTGTTATAACGCGGTGCTGAGAGTGCACAAAAAAGCTGCTCAACTGATAGTTCCGGGTACCACCATCGAAAAAATAAATAAAGCCGTCACTCAACTTTTTGAAGCCGAGATGATTAAGCTTGGACTTTTTTCAGCCAAAGACGTAAAAAATCAGGACCCTGCCAACCCCCTGTATTTCAAATACTATATGCACGGAAATTCACATTTTATAGGACTGGATGTACATGATGTGGGGACGCGGCAGGTTATTCTAAAACCTGGCATGGTTCTCAGTTGTGAACCAGGGCTCTATATCAAAGAGGAAAGCATCGGTATCCGAATTGAAAATGATATCATGGTTGGCAGCAAAGGGCCAATAGACCTGACAAAAAATATTCCGATAGAAGCAGATGAAATTGAAACTTTAATGAAAAAAAATAAAACTTTAAAAAAATAACAACTTTATATCCATTAAATTAAAAAGCAACATTAACTAATATTTAAAACTATGTTTCCAGTAAGCACTTATGTTGAAAGAAGACAAAAATTAAAAGCCATCCTGAAAAACGGCTTATATATTTTTACAGGGAATTCTGAACTGCCTATGAATTATCCCGCCAATGCTTATCACTTCAGGCAGGACAGCACGTTTCTGTATTTTTTCGGCATTGACGAACCTGGGCTGGCGGCTGTCATTGACATTGACAACGATAAGGAAATCATTTTCGGCAACGATGTGGACATCGAAGATGTGATATGGACAGGCCCCCTGCCACTGTTAAAAGACAAAGCACAAAAAGTAGGTATCAACGACACCAGGCCTTTTTCTGCATACACAGATTATATCAATGATGCAAAAAAGCAAAATCGTAGGATACATTTTTTACCGCCATACAACCCCAACACTAAAATACATATTAGTACCCTGCTGGGTATTCCAGTAGAAAAACTGAAAGAAAATGCTTCAATGGAGTTGACACATGCCGTTATTACACTTCGTTCAATTAAAAGCGCTGAGGAAATAGCGGAAATTGAAAAAGGGATGGAGGTGGCTTATGATATGTTCCTGATGGGAATGAAACTGGCAAAGGAGGGCAGGTATGAATACGAAATTTCGGGCACCATGGAAGGCATTGCAATGGCTAATAACGGCAGCGTTTCCTTCCCTATCATACTTTCTGTACGCGGAGAAGTGTTGCATGGCCATGCTCATGGCAATATGATGAAAAATGGCGACCTGCTTCTCATAGACGCAGGCTTTGAAACCCCGTTACATTATGCTACTGACCACACCCGTACCATTCCTGTCAGCGGAAAATTCACAAAAAAGCAAAAAGAAATTTATCAGATCGTGCTCAATGCACAACTTTCCGCTATAGAAGCTATAAAACCCGGAGTAAAATATCAGGACATACATCTTTTATCATGCAAAGTAATAGCTGATGGACTGAAAAAAACCGGCCTGATGAAAGGCGACACAGAAGAAGCGGTAAAACAAGGAGCACATGCTTTGTTTCTTCCTCATGGCCTCGGTCACATGATGGGGCTGGATGTACACGACATGGAAGATATCGGCCAGATTTATGTAGGGTATGATGATGAACTTCGCCCGATAGACCAGTTCGGTACGGCATATCTGCGTTTAGGCAGAAGGCTGCAGCCAGGCTTTGTACTGACAGTAGAACCGGGAATTTATTTTATTCCGGAATTATATAATCTCTGGAAATCTGAAAATAAATTCACAGAATTTATAAATTATGATAAGGTTAAAGAATATCTTGATTTTGGAGGTATTCGTATTGAAGACGATGTCCTAGTTACTGAAGCAGGTTATAAAATTCTGGGGAAACCCATACCGAAAAAAATTGCAGATATTGAAGAACTAATGAAAGATTAACTTTCTTATTCTTCATCACTTAGCATTGACTTTATGTTGCCCAAGTGAATAGCTTCGAATATTTTCTCTATCAACTCTTCATCAAGCATTTTTTCTTTTCCTGATCGTTTTCTGGATCTAAGAATTTCATTCCAGCGCTGGGGGTCAAAAATCGGCAGATTTTTTTGCTTTTTAATTTGGGACATCTGCTCCACTAATTTTTTACGCTCTGATAAGATTTCAATTACTTTTTCATCCAGATGGTCTGCTTTTCCCCTGAGCTTTTCAAGCTGAAGAACCGTACTGACGTCAGGAATAGCATTATTATTTTGAAAAAGAAATTGCAGAGAATCCGTTTTTAGCTTGTCAGCACATTCATCATATGGCGTTATGAAATGTCTCAAGCCTATTTTATTCATCAATCCTAAAAATCCGATTAAGTCCTCAATTAAAGATAAATCCGTGAATACTGCACAAGTATATTGCGGGTATTTAACTGTAAACTGAAAATAGTTTTTTAATTGATCAATCAATGAGGGGGTATACTGACCTGGATTTTGTATTTCAAAACTGACAACAATTTTTTTATTAGGTATTTTTATATCTATAAACCTATCAAAATCCGTGTTCGAAACAATAATAAAGTCAAAATTGTTTTCAGAAAGTATTGTTTCTTTGGGGTTAAATATATTCCCTGTTATACACGAGTTTTTTGATATTATTGAAGAAATCAATTCAGAAGAATGATTAGATATAAACTCAGGTGAGAAAACGATGGCCAGATTGGAATGATTCTTTTTAATAAAAGAATCGGCTTTGTTCCATTCGAACGAATCATCAAACTGGAAAAAAAAATGAGGAAACAAATGTAATCTGTATGAATTAATAATAGTAAAAACTATTTATTCTCAACCTTCAGCAATCTTTCTTCTAATTCTGCATTCTTTTTCTTCAGTTCATCAATATAATTTTGTTGTTCTTTGACGGCTTCAATAAGCACAGGGATAAGCTCGATATAATCCATTGTTTTAATTTTCATGGATTGCTGAGGTTCTTTATTATCTCTCGTACAATTTGTAGAAAATATCTCCCTTTCTCTTACCATATCAGGAAAAACCAATTCAACCTCTTGTGAAATTACACCAAATTTATGTTGTTTATCAAAAGCATAAGCGGGGAATTCATCAACACGCATATCATATTCAACCCCTCTTATTTGTTTTAATTTCTCTATCGGATTGGATATTATTTTAATATTTTTTTTCAGTTTTAAATCAGAAGGTGCCGGCATATATCCCCAACTAGAATATACCGCGCCATCAAAATATCCTGCCCAGCCAGAAATGTTAGTCTGAATGCCATGAACACCCCTTCCTGCAAAGTTTGAATTTGCCACACCTCTCACTCCTGCACCATTTGATTGATTTCCATTATACTCGCCCTGTATGCAGTAAATGGCATTTGCCCCACTTGAATTTGATGACGCAAACACACCTCCTGAGTTACCGGTTATCGTATTTGGCACATAAACACTTAAAGCCCAGGGGAAAGATGTGTTAGCCACAGCCGAAGTCAAATCTCCGGTCATAGTTGTTGTAGTAGCACCCCATGTCCACTCTCCGGCAGCAGATGCCCTGCCCCTTAAAACATTACCTGTATAAAAATCAATAGGGATTGCATCAGTAGTTCCTAACTTATTGCTCACGTCAGTAGTTAAACCTGTGTTCAAACTTGTAAGCCATGCTCCTTTTGTTGTAGTTATTGTACTTGCACAACCTGTAACATAAGAGGTACCATTATTGTTAAACTCATGAGCCGTTACATTACATGTCGGGCCTGTAGGGCCTATGGGACCAACAGAACCTTGTGAACCGTTTGCCCCTGTTGCGCCTGTCGGGCCTATGGGGCCGACTGGGCCTTGCGGGCCGGTAGCTCCGGTAGGGCCAGTTGCTCCATCAGGACCAGCGGGGCCTTGAGGACCAGTAGTTCCGTCAGGGCCGGTTGCTCCTGTTGGACCTATTGGGCCGGCAGGACCTTGCTGGCCAGTGGCTCCTGCAGGACCAGTTGCTCCAGTGGGACCAGCGGGGCCTTGAGGGCCGGTTGCTCCGTCAGAGCCAGTTGCCCCTGTTGGGCCTATTGGACCTGCAGAACCTTGTGGACCAGTAGCTCCAGCGGGGCCGGCAGGGCCTTGTGTCCCAGTTGCGCCTGTAGGACCAGCAGGGCCTTGTGGACCCGTTGCTCCGGCGGGACCAGCAGGACCTTGTGCACCAGTTGCTCCAGCGGGACCGGCAGGACCTTGTGGGCCAGTAGCTCCAGCGGGGCCGGCAGGACCTTGTGCCCCAGTTGCACCTGCAGGGCCAGCAGGACCTTGTAAACCCTGTGGACCAGGAGGGCCAGTAGGACCAGTAACCCCTGTAACTCCATGAGAGTCACACAATGAAAACCAACTTGCTGCAAATAAATCATAATAAAAAACACATCTTAAATCCGTATCATAAACTAACAACCCATTAGCAGGATTTGGAATAGCTAACCTCATGGCTGTTGTAAGCCGGGGAATAAGAACCCCTTTATCCAAAGCGTCCACATCAAGGGCTGCCGACGGATGAGGATTGGCCCCAGTGGCATTTATTCCAACATTATTTTGAGCAATTGCATATTTAACAAAAAAAATCAGAATAAATACTGCTAAAATAAGTTTATTATTTAATCTCATAACCTGTTAATTTACTGTATTAATGTTACTACTCCTTTATAATTATACTCCATCCCTTCTTTATCGGTTAAAAATAATATCCATGCATAAACTCCTTCCGGACATATTTTATCTGAATTCCCGGTTCTTCCATCCCATGGTTTGTTTATATCATCCATTATATATACAAGATTCCCCCATCGGTTATATATAAACATATTTAATTTAAGTTTATCAAGATTCATACCTATGGGGACAAAAAATTCATTCAACCCATCACCATTAGGTGTAAAAGCGCTAGGAAAATAAATTTCCCAATTAACAACTTCCTCAACCAGACACCAGGGAGCGTAAAAATCGTCCGCTGAAATACTGTCAATATAAACTTTATGCTCATCTGTATTTATATTACCGCGCGGGGACATATCGCTCCATGTATGTTGCAGTGTGTTGTGCCTGATTGCTTTCATTTCTATTTCAACAATACCTGCGTTACAACTCTCATTAATGTCCTGTGGAGTGTATTTTAAAATTATTCCCACATCAGGTTTTGTTTGATAATAAACAGGGTTAATATACCAAAACCTGTCGGCAATATATTCATAACTCCTGTCCAATTCATTCACTCCCGGAGGGAACGGCACATTCTGACATGGTGTTGGATATGTTCCAAAACGTATCATTCCATTATCGGGAGAGGCTGCAGTTTTTGTAACCACAGTAACTTCCAGGTCGGCAGTATTATCAAAGCCACTACCAAAAGGCACTGTATAGCCATTTACTTCAGAACCAATATACCAATCCACAAGCCCGAGTCCTTCATTTGTATTAGTTTCACTAATAATGCATCCGCTTTTATACTGTATAGCTGAAGGAAACCGATTTAAAATCCTTATGTTGTTTGCATTCAGCAATAATTGAGCATTAACGGTAAGTGTGTCGTTGATTTTACAATCAGCAACTTTTAATATTTTCTTATAATTATCCAAAATAAGATTTTCAAAGATAGTAGGATTTGTTCCCTCAATATATTGCTTGGAAGTTCCATTCAGAATAACATGACCAACTGTCCCAGCACCAATAGAAACCAGAACCTCATTGTTGGCAAGATTAACCCAATTTCGTTTTAAAATAATATTACCATCAAGATTTATTTTCCCGTCGATGGCGCCATAACTTTTATTAATGTAATCTCCTCCAATAACAAGGTACGCACCTTCTCTTATCACAATGTTGCCACCGTTGTTAACCAAGGTCTGGGAAAAAGTTGTATTATATAAACAGAAATAACACACAAACATGCAAAATAACCATATAAAAATGTGTTTTTTCATCACTTAAATCTGACTATATAAATACATACGCAAATTTACCTAAAATATTTGTTGTTTATAAAAAAATTCATAATTTTTCTAACAGCAATTCTGAATGTACTAAATATTAACATTCTTAAGTTGTTCAACAGCCTTGGTGATATCATCACTTTTGAAAATTGCATTTCCAGCTACAACAATATCAGCGCCGGCTTTTACAACATTTTTTATATTATTTATATCGATGCCTCCGTCAACCTGTATTTTACAATCAGATTTCATATCTGTAATCAGTTTTTTTGCTTTTTCAATCTTTGCTAAAGTTTGCATAATAAACTTCTGCCCGCCAAAACCGGGGTTAACAGACATTATAAGCAGTAAATCAAGTTTTTGAATGATTTCAGCAAGCATGTTAACTGTAGTATGGGGATTAATGGCAAGGCCTGCTTTAATATTAAATGATTGGATATAATCAATGGAACGGTGAAGATGAACGGCTGATTCGAAATGTATAGTCAAATATGCTGGTTTATATTCCGCAAAACGGGCAATGTACCTATCGGGGTCCATAATCATTAGATGAATATCAAAGGGCTTACCAATGTAACCTTTTAAAGAATCAAGGACAGTAAATCCAAACGAAATATTAGGCACAAAAACACCATCCATAACATCTATATGGATAAAATCGGCTTCACTTCCGTTAATGATTTCAATTTGTTCTCTAAGATAGCCAAAATCAGCAGAAAGTATTGAAGGGGAAATTAAATGGCTCATATTTTATGCAAATTATTTTGCACAAATATAATAAAGGTTTGACTAGCCAAGGTAAAATTTCAGGTTTTTACTTCGCGATGTAATTTTCAACCTGCGTATCGCCTTTTCTCGTATTTGTCTGACGCGTTCTCGTGTGAGGTCAAATTTAACTGCTATTTCATCCAGAGTTAAAGGTAAAGAATCGTTCAGTCCATAAGTAAATCGAAGAATATCCGCTTCCCTTGGTGTTAATGTTGTAAATGCTCTTTCAATTTCTTTTCGTAATGAATCAAGCAACAATTTTGTTTCCGGGTCAAACATTTCATCGCTTTTAAGCATATCTGTCAAAGTAGTATCTTCATCCGGGGCAATTGGAGCATCCATTGACAAATGTTTTCCGGCATTCTTTAAAGAATCTTTTATTTCTGTTTCAGAAAGATTCAGTATCTCAGCAATCTCATCCGCATTAGGCTCCCGCTGGTGCAACTGTTCAAAAGCATTGTATGTTTTATTTATCCTGTTCAAGGTTCCAATCTTGTTCAAGGGCAAACGTACTATCCTTGATTGTTCTGCAATAGCCTGAAGTATAGCTTGTCGAATCCACCATACCGCATAAGATATAAATTTAAACCCTTTTGTTTCGTCAAAACGCTGTGCTGCTTTTATCAACCCAACATTGCCTTCGTTAATAAGGTCAGGAAGACCCAACCCCTGATTTTGGTATTGTTTTGCCACAGAAACAACAAAACGAAGATTTGCTTTTGTTAATTTATGTAAAGCTTTTTGATCACCCAGCCTGATACGCTGTGCCAACACTACTTCTTCTTCGGCGGTAATCAAATCCACCTTACTTATTTCCTGAAGATACCTATCGAGAGAAGCTTCTTCGCGGTTGGTAACCTGTTTTGCTATTTTAAGTTGTCTCATTTTACACGCTTATAGTAATTATTACTTAAAGCTTTTAAACATCTACTAATAACGAACTGTTGATAGAAACAATTTGTTTTAGTATAAAAAATTCATCAAGAATTTTTAATAAGACAGCTATTATTTTTGAAAGGTTGCTTAGGTTACTTATTTCGTTTTGCCGTCGGGTTTAGGCAATAACACCTTTCTTGACAATTTCAGCTTCCCTGTTTTTTTATCAACATCGATTAGTTTTACCTGAACTTCATCGCCAATTTTCAATACTTTTTCCACATCATCTGTTCTTGCCCAGTCAATTTCCGAAATATGCAACAATCCGTCTTTCCCCGGCAGAATTTCAATAAATGCGCCAAAAGGCTGGATGTTTCTCACTTTCCCTGTATAAATTTCTCCTATTTCCGGAACTGCAACTATCTTTTTAATCCAGTTCACAGCTTTTTCTGAAGAATCTTTGCTCGTGGATACGATATCCACAATGCCAAATTCTCCTTCTTCTTCAATTACGATGGTTGTGCCTGTAACACTTTGAATTTCCTGTATCACTTTTCCTCCGGGGCCTATTACGGCTCCGATAAATTCCTTAGGAATAGTCATTTTAACTATCCGCGGAACATGAGGCTTATAGTCTTCCCTGGGTGTTGAAATAGCCTTCTCCATTTCACCAAGAATATGAATCCGGCCTTTGCGTGCCTGAGCCAATGCTTCTTTTAAAATTTCATAAGAAAGCCCTTCAATTTTAATATCCATCTGGCATGCAGTTATTCCATCACGTGTTCCTGTAACTTTAAAATCCATATCTCCCAAATGGTCTTCATCGCCAAGTATATCCGAAAGTACAGCATACCTTCCATCTGATTCGCTAATCAATCCCATGGCAATACCCGAAACTGGTTTACGTATTTTTACCCCGGCATCCATCAAAGCCATAGTTCCGGCACAAACAGTAGCCATAGAAGACGAGCCATTTGATTCAAGAATATCCGAAACAATACGCAGCGTATAAGGATTTTCTTCTCCCCACGGGATCATGTTTTTTAATGCTCTGTGAGCAAGATTCCCATGGCCTATTTCTCTACGTCCTGTGCCTCTCAACATTTTAACTTCTCCTGTTGAAAATGGAGGAAAGTTATAATGCAACATGAACTTATTTTTCCCATCGAATATTACTCCGTCAATAATCTGTTCATCGAGCTTAGTTCCCAGAGTTACTGTTGTAAGCGACTGTGTTTCCCCGCGTGTAAAGATTGAGGAACCGTGTGCGGCAGGCAAGTAATCTACTTCACACCATATAGGCCTTATTTCATCAAGGTTTCGGCCGTCAAGACGTTTTCTGTCATTTAATATCATATTTCTTACTGCTTCTTTTTCCACCTGGAAGAAATACCTTTCAACCATAGGAATTAATTCATCACGCTGTTCTTCAGGAAGCGTAGCAATATAATCTTCTTTAATTTTCTGAAAAGCTTCAGAACGTTCATGCTTTGCAGAAGCTTTGGATGCCACTTCATAAACCTTATTATATGCAAATTGTGCGAGGCCGTTTTTTATATTGTCATCATTTTTCTCATGGCAATATTCGCGTTTTATCTTTGATTTTTCGACCATTTCTGCCAGCTCGAGCTGTGCTTTGCATTGTATTTTAATAGTTTCGTGAGCAAATTTCAGCGCTTCTACCAGATCGTCTTCAGATACTTCTTTCATTTCCCCTTCAACCATAACAATATTGTCCATAGAGGCCGCTACCATGATATCAATATCTGAATCTGCCATCTGGCTGGTGCTGGGGTTTATTACCATTTGTCCGTTTATTCTTCCAACCCTGACCTCAGAGATAGGCCCGTTGAAGGGAATATCAGAAATAGTAAGTGCTGATGATGCTGCCAGACATGCCAGCGCATCGGGCATACATTCCTTATCGCCCGAAATCAGAGTTACCAGCACCTGGGTTTCTGCATGATAATCATCGGGGAATAAAGGCCGTAAAGCCCTGTCGATGAGTCTGGAAACAAGAATTTCATATTCTGAAGGACGAGCTTCACGTTTAAAAAAACCTCCCGGAAAACGCCCTGTGGCTGCATATTTTTCCTGGTAATCTACTGATAGAGGTAAAAAATCGGTATTCTCTGCGGCTTCTTTTTTTGAAACAACTGTTGCCAGCAACATAGTGTCACCCATTTTTACAACAACAGAGCCGTCAGATTGCTTGGCAAGCTTACCGGTTTCAATGTTTATTTTTCTGCCTTCCCCAATATCAAAAGATTTATTTATACAATTCATAAAAAAAATTTATTATATTTAACAATAATGTCCTTTATTAATAAAAAAAGGCAATTCGCATTGCCTTTTTTTACAGGTAGATTAAATTTACTTCCTGATTTTTAATTCTTTGATGATGTTTCTGTATCTGCTGATATCTTTTTCTTTCAGATAATCAAGCAGGCGCCTTCTTTTCCCGACAAGCAATACCAATGACCTGCGGGTAAAATCATCTTTCTTATTTGTTTTTAAATGTTCTGTAAGGTGCTGTATTCTTTTTGTAAAAAGTGCTATCTGCCCTTCAGACGTACCGGTATCAAACTCCGATTTGCCGTGTTTCTTAAAAATATTTTTCTTTGTTTCGCTTGTAAGATACATTTCGATATGCTATTTATTAAAAATGGAGTGCAAAGTTACAAATAATATTTTAACAAAAAACAATTTTATAAAATTTTATATTTTAATCACTGAAAATTCAGTTGGCTGGTGTAAGGCCCGTTTATAAGTTCGTATCTTGTTAAATGATGTAGATTATAAGAAATTGTTTTAATATAACGGCAGGAAAAAATTCCCAAGCCATTAGAAATATTTGTATAAACCGGACGTTCCTGAATTATGGATGTGGAAGGTTTATTCAAATCCATGTAAATACTCAGATCATCTCCTCCCACTGAAATAATAAAGTCCATTTTACCAATAAAACGCGTTATATCATTATCAACGGGGATAACAGATTGAAGTTTACTGAAAAAATCAACTCCTCTGTAAGTTGTACTAAGGTCTTCACCACCTGTCAGCTTTTCCGATTTAACAGAACTTAGCCTCAAGTCAATATATTTATATACAGTATCTGTCGGGGTATTATTATTCACTTCTTTAAAATGAAACCTAATTAAGGGTTCAAAAATTCGCCCGTTTTTTGCAGATTTCCACTTGGCTTCATATTCTCCATAACTACCGTCTGTGGTAACTAAACCAATCAGGGGGTTAACGGGGTTATATGCCGGTTGACTAACAGAAAAATCAGAAATCAGGTTGGTAGCAGAAGTAACCACATTCCCTGATATGTTATTTTGAATATGCAGGCGGAATGAATCCTGTGAGTTCATGGCAGGATTGGGAACAAATTTATAAACTTCCTGTGTTGGATAATAAAAAATACCAGTATCTTTGTTTTGTATCCATGTGCGCTCAAGAAAATACGCTCTGATGACATTACCGTTTGACACTTGTTCAACCTTTACGGTTAAATCATCGCCATAGGAACTAAGTGTCGGATCCTGAGCCATAAGTATTGCACTTTCTTCTCCAAGAAATGCTTTTGTAATTTTAATATATTGTGCTGTATCTGCCTGATTTAACAATCCATAAACAATGGTAATTTCTTTGGGTTCGGCATTTATATCAAAATCTGTTTTGCACGAATAACAAAAAAATAATGATAAACTTATAATCAATAAAAATGCTTTGCGCATATTTGAATATTAATTTTCCGCAAATGTAAGTAATAAATTAAAATAATTACTGTGTCAGCTCAATTATTAATGAAATAAAAACTGATAATTCCACAAATTATTATATGAATTTATACCTTTGTCCTGAAAAAACAATATTATGATTACCGAACCAAATAAAATAAATAAAATCACCACACATGTGCTTCGGGAGATGAAACTCCTGGGAAGAAAAATTGCCATGCTCACAGCTTATGATTACTCATTTGCCAAAATACTTGATGCAGCAGGTATTGATATTATCCTTGTGGGCGATTCGGCTTCAAATGTGATGGCAGGTCATACTTCAACCCTTCCTATCACTCTCGACCAAATGATTTATCATGCCACATCGGTTATGCGCGGCGTAAACCGTGCATTAGTGGTTGTTGACCTGCCCTTCGGTACTTATCAGGGGAATTCAAAAAATGCCCTTTCCACCGCCATTCGCATTATGAAGGAATCAGGGGCCGATGCTGTAAAACTTGAAGGAGGAAAAGAAGTACTTGAATCGGTTGAACGCATTCTGTCTGCCGGCATACCCGTAATGGGGCATTTAGGACTCACACCTCAATCCATACATAAATTTGGGACTTATGTTGTACGTGCCACCGAGGAAAAAGAAGCACAAAAACTTATTGAAGACGCTCATATTCTCGATAATGCAGGTTGTTTCGGAATCGTACTCGAAAAAATTCCTGCTAATCTTGCTGCAAAGGTTACAGCCGAAGTAAAAACTCCTGTTATAGGTATTGGCGCAGGCAGTGAAGTTGACGGACAGGTGTTGGTGTTACACGATATGCTTGGCATTAACATTGATTTTTCACCACGTTTTTTACGCAGGTACCACAACCTGAATGAAGAAATCAGAGGCGCTGTAACCGCTTATATTAACGATGTCAAATCACAGAAATTTCCCAACGAAAAAGAACAATACTAAGCATGGTTTCCGACATCCCTTCACAGATACTTTTCGAGGATAACCATCTTATTATCGTAAACAAAAAACCAGGGCAGCTTGTCCAACCTGACAATTCGGGAGATGCCTCATTAGAAATAAATATTAAATATTACTTAAAACAAAAATACGTCAAGCCCGGAGAAGCGTTCCTCGGAGTGGCGCACCGGCTGGACCGCCCGGTCAGCGGCGTTGTGATATTTACCAAGACCAGCAAAGCATTGGTGCGCATCAATGAGATGTTAAAAAAACATGAAATAAAAAAAACCTACTGGGCTGTTGTTAAAAACAAGCCACCACAGGATGAAGCCTTGCTATCACAGTACATTATTAGAAACCAAAAAATTAACAAAAGCATAGTGTATAATATCTCTGTTGATGGCGCACAAAAAGCAGAACTATCCTATCAATTAATTGCGTCGAGCCAAAAGTATTATTTACTGGAAGTTAACCTTATGACCGGCCGCCATCATCAGATAAGAGCCCAACTGTCAGCTTTGGGCTGCCCTGTGAAAGGAGATATTAAATATGGTTTTGCAAGAACTAACCCCGATGGTTCGATATGCCTCCATGCCCGAGAAGTTGAATTTACTCATCCTATAAATAAAAAATCTCTTGTCGTTACTGCGCCAGCTCCCGATTCAGACGTTTGGAAATTTTTTTAAATGTTCTTCGTATAGAGAATGTGTTAAAAATTCACAAAAGTATAATCAACATTATTATTGGTAACAGACAGTTGCAAATAACCTGCCTGGTTATATCCGTCTAACAGCGCGTCCAGTGTGATATAAGCAGTATTTCCAAATATTTCAACGTCTTTTTGATGGTCATGTCCTGTTATCAGCATATTTACGTTGTTTTTCACAAAGAGGTCCATTAATATATATAACTCTTCAACAACAGGGTTTGTGCTTGATGTATGCCGGTAACGGAAAAAATCAACATGGGTAAAAATTATGCAATGGCGGTATTTAGGGCGTTCGTTTTCCAAAATGTTTTTCAGCCATTCCAATTGCTTGCTGCCAAGTGTACCGCTTCCGGAGTCTAAAGATATATATAAGTCAGCTGCTTCCGGGGTCCTGACTGAAAAATAATATACAGAAGCACCAAACCTTGGAAAAAACTCATTCCATCCGTTAAAATACAAATCATGGTTCCCAACGGTCAGAAAAGATGCAATGGTATCGCTCTTCGGAATATTTTGTTGCAAGGTGTTATAATCATAATCTCTGCCGGTTGTTATATCTCCATCCATAATAAGTGCACAAGCATTCGCATTCAAGGCATCATTAACAAACAAATTAAAATTAATGACCCCACCAATATGGCTATCACTCATAGCGAAAACTTTATAACTATTTTCCGAAACCGCAATTTCTTTATATGGATGTATGGTATTCCATTCCATGGATTGCTCAAAACGTTCATTCACGTATTCATAAGAAACAAACATGCCTTTCAAATCTATCTTTTCACAAGCACTCATACAAATGAGGCAAAATACAGATAGAAATTTTAATATTTTATGCTCCATATGAATCCTGTTCTGATAAAAAAGCCAAATGGGTTTACGCTTAAATTAAATGCCCCGGCACTTTTGTACCATGCTTCTGAATAAATTGTAAAAAGCTGATTAATTTGATACTTTCCATGCAAATAAAACACAGGGTTTGTTTCCTGATTTATAAGAAAATTATCAATGTTTGTTAATGTTATTCCAATATTCCATTTGTGTTCAGGAAGCTTAACAAAATAGCTTGCTGAATACATTATGTTAAAATTTTCATGAATATTTTCATGGTTCGTAATATCATACTTCTTTATTGCATTTTTTGGAATTCCGTAAGTTCTGAAATTTGTCCCTAATTTTAAATAAAAGTGTCTGAAACCCGCTCCTAATGTAACACCCCAGTTTGTCTCAAACAATACTTCAGAAAAATGATTATACATAAAAAAACATTGCGGTTCAAGAGATAGTTTTTTCAGTGGAAACTCTCTTGTATAATTCACTAATAGTGCCTGGCTCCTGTTATTGTTTGGGCTGATAACATCAAACTGCCCTCCCAGCTCTATACGGTTTTTTGCAAGCCAGATTGTTCCTATAGCTGCAGTTTTCATATAAAAACCCTCGCTCACATTATTTTTGCCCGCTTCTGTGTAAATGTTAAAATGAACTTGAGCGCAGACATTCAAACCTGAAAGGAACCCGACTAATAAAATAATGCTGTATGAAATTTTTTTCATAAACTTATTCGAAGCCTAAAAAATTTGCATTACGATATTATCTTTTTACACATCAAATATAGAGCTATTCTTAAATATCGCAAACTTTCAGGGAATATTTAGTGAAAGGATTTAAAAATATCAAACAGCATCTTCTTTCGGAAATGGCATTTGTTCTTTTTCACATACTTTTTTAAGTTCATTAAGCGCCCAGGGGGATTTATAATCATATAAGTTTCCGAAAGGCTGCATTAAAAAATTAATTAATGCAAAAGTTTCCGGGTCAAAATCATTATTTGCTTTTTTTTGCAACAAATCCCAATCTTTAAAAACAAGTTTTAGTGTAATGAATACTTTCGGGTCTATATACGAAAGGTTTATACTGCTTATGCCGTCTTTAAGTATTTTTTTTCTCGCCTTGTTGATATTTCTCTCTCCAAGGTCATTAAGCACCTGAATATATTTCTCAAACAATATGTATTCATTTAGCAGAAAAATGATTTCGTCTTCATTCATTTTTTTCCAGAAATCAACCGGGTGCTGTAAGCAAATAAAGCGACCCAGCATGAATGAACCTGCTGTGTATCCGCTGATATTCCGGGCTATGCATATCTCTATTATTGTTTTAAAAAAATCAATTTTCCTCCCGGTTGTCAAAAGGCTGTATATCAAATTCTGGTCGTGGTGTGTCCCCAATTCACTTTTCAGTATCTGCTCACAATAAAGTTCTTTGTTGGTATCAAACCATTTGCAAACCAGTGCCGATGCTTTTTTCGTATCATCACGCAGGTCATTACGGATAATTTTTATCAGGTCAGTTAAAGATGTTATTTCTGCAGAGTCTAGTTTAATAATTATTGATTTATAAACATCATAAGCCGCTTTCATTTTTTTAAAAACAGGTTCCTCTTTAGGCAATAATTCAATATTTTTCCCCTCAAGATAACTTCTGAACCTTGCAACAGCATACCTGGCCTGCCCGAGCAATATCATTTTGTGTTTGCTCGACAATGTTATCCAATCACCTTCCTTAACCACAACACCATCTTTATTGATTAATGTATTATTTTTTATTTCAACGCCATATTTATTCAGGCTGATAAAAGCAGGTATGCCGTAGCCAAGACATGAAGTTACCACATGTACTGCCATAGGTGTGAAGCTTATAATCGCATCGAGTTCGCTTAAAATGATGGTGTCGGAAGGAATGTATGTTTCCTTGCAGAGGCATACTTTTTCTCCTTTTCTTTTGGCTTCCATGGCTGACGTAGCTGAAAAAAAAATTCTCGCCGTAACCGCCGAGCGCGGCAATACCGAAATGCCCCTGCAAAAAAAAGTAAGCTCTCGAAATGATTTGTCATCAATACGTTCTGAAAAAATCTGTTTCAGGTGGTAGGGCTGAACAAGCTTTAACACCCTTTCTCCTGTAATAACGCCCTTTTTATACATATCCACTGAAGATAAAAGAATGGAGCGCCCTGTAAGTTCGGCAGTGTTTAACTGTAAAACTGCAAAATGATAAACATCATTATAGGATTCAGCAGCAAACTCAATGGTTACGGGCGATTCAAGCAATGATTCCTGTTTCGAAAGGCAGGGAACAAAATGATATACAGCAGGAAATGTTTCTCTTATTTCTTCTCTATCGAAAAATTCCGTATCGGTTCTGTCCACATTTCCGGTCATGATATCATCTCCAAACATATTGCGAACGCTTTCAATTTGAATACCCATGCCCGTGCGTGAATGGCGGCTGTACAACACTCCCGGATAACATTCATCATTGCAGATAGTCCAAACCATTTTCTGCATTATGATTGAAGGATAAGAAACCTCGCCTTTTCTTAGAGTATATGCCAAATCCTGATTTTTAAGGAAAAACTCATTTGTTTTTTCTGTAAAAAACATCACCTGGCGGAAAGGGTCGGTAAGTATATCTTTTTCATGAGCCTGTATGGCTTCTTTCAGCTCGTATACTTTATTCTCAATTTCATTAATCGGAAAATATGGAGAAACAGGCCTGCAGAGTTCATCTCCTGCTTTTTCGGGGAAAAGGGCCTTGTAAATAGTTTGCAGGTTATTGACATATATTTTCCCTGCAACAGCAAGTCCATACTTATTTTTGAGTGCATCGTACACAGCATCATTAATACCCACATTCAAATAGGTAGGCAAAAAACCGGGGATGTAAAATGATGTTGCAGAGCGCATGGCAAACACCAAGGGGTTGGTTTTATCTCCCAGGCGGGCTCCTGTCATCTTTTCAAGGTTGTTTATGGCATTTTGGAGGTGAATACTTTTTTCTTTATCATCCGAAAAAAATGCGTTTGAGGTTAAAACACAAAAATCAGGGACAGGGAATAACCTTTGTATCAAATCAAGCAAAATGGAACCTTTGTGACTTATGTATTCTTCTGTGTATTTATTGGTTGTTGACGATGGCACAACATATTCATTTTCAACAAAAGAAACATTGCCATATTGCTTAATAAATTCATTTTTATTACGCAATCTTAGCTGCTCAATATATTGTTCTGACTCTTTGTTACCCTGCTCTGATTTAATTAAATGTGCTAAGTATTCTTTAGCTTTTTCCGTATTATCCCGGCTTAAAAAAGGTAAGTCAAAAAAATGAGCTATAATTAGTTTAGGCTTTGAAGTCCTTTCTTCAAGATACTCAACCTCAGGTGGTAGATAATTATCCTTATTTATGAAGTCTTTGCTGGTATCATTTTGCAGAAAATACCTTATGGTATTAAAATTAGGGTAACTAACCCTGACCTTAAAATCATATATTGAGAAATCGTTCATTGAAAAAGTTTAGAATTTTAAGAATTGTACTTGAGCTTGCTCAAAACGTTCCGCGTATATGATTAGGTGCGGATTGCGAGGCACTTTCCTGTCGAAAAGCACCGAAGCCGAAGTGTAAGCTTCCCTTTTTTTCGGGCCATTCAATCTTAGAGTTTCAAAAATACATTTTTTTCATTTAATACCATCATCGGTGTTTTATATCCCAAAGACTTGTGAGGTCTTTTGTAATTGTAGTCAT